>CAZORO010000345.1:0-6304 GCA_964581845.1 uncultured bacterium | reverse complement strand
CTCCCCCCTTGCGGGGGAGGGTTGGGGTGGGGGGATGTGGCACAACCACATGGACCAAGCTTGGAAGCGAGGGTCCGTCCCAGATAACGGGACGAACCCTCCTGGCTTCATTCTATCGAACTTTCCTCAATACTGAATCCAATCGTCAATCGAGAGCGGGTCGCCGGGCAACATGCGGATATAATCCACCCCGATCCATCCGAAACCATCTGAACGTCCATCCACACAGATCATCCGGATCTGCTGGCCACGGTAAGCATTGATGGGAACCTGAACATCCAGTTTCCAGCTATCCTGGAGAGGTGGTGTGACACGCTGGATCAGGGTGCCATTTGCCGTGACAATGTCCACGTAATTCTGGCCAGCGCCACCAGTCTGGCTGTCCCAGCCCTGCATGTACCAGGCGATCCAACCATCGGTCGGGCCGACCGTGATGAGGGTGGAGGTCATGGAGCCAACCAGAGCGTCGGTACTGGCGGAACCGTCGTAAGAGGAGGCTCCACGGTAGGAGCCCTCATAGGGATTAGACCCGAAACCCTGGCCAGCCGCCAGAGCTTTCCAGGTGTCATTACTGGTGGTCCACTTGGCGGGATCAATGGTACCGGTCTCGAAATCATCAAAGATGAAGGTCGGTTCCTCGGGAGGATCGGTTTCAAAGACATTGTCGATCGCCATCCAGGCGAAGCCGGTGTCCGCGGCATTATCGACAGCCTCAACATAAACCGATTGACCGGCCATGCCTTTGGCGAGAAGGAGGAAGGTTGAGAAGGTGTTGGCTCCAGGTGCCCATACTCTGTCAATCTCGGTTCCATCGGCCTTACATAGGGCGACATAATTCCAGGTATTTTCGGGATCCCGGCCCGGATAGCAATTGAAGCCCGCGATCATCAAGGAGATGGCTTCCTTGGAGAGGGTGAAGGTGTTGGAACGGAGGATGCCGGTTTGGACCTCGCCACCGGGGAAGGAATCAGCGTAGTAAGATCCCTCCGGATTGGTCACTGTTGCATGGGAGCCGGATACGACTGGTTTTGTCCCCCAAGCACCGCCTTCAACTACAGTCCACCCTTGGAAAGTGCCAAGCTCGAAGTTACCATTGCCATTGATACCGGTAGCAGGATAAACCGGGATATCAGCCTCTTTAACATCATCCACCGCGATCCAGGCAAAACCACTCAAGGCACCATCATCAACCACATCGAGATACAGCGGAACATTCATATAGGCCTTCGCGTCAATAGTTCTCTTGGAGAACTCATTCGCGAACGGGGCATACACTCTTTCAATAACCAAACCATCGGATGCCCGCTTGAGCTCGACATAGTTCCAGCTGAAGGGATCAGTAACCTCCGGATAGTAATGGAAACCCGCAATCAGGAAGCTGAGAATGCCTGTGGTTGTCAGAGTGAAGTTGTTGGAACGCAGGATTCCGGTTGAGGACTCGCCGTAGGTTCCCAGGAAACTGTCGGCGCAGAAAGTGCCCTCATAACCAGTCGCTGTTGAATGGGTTCCGCCAATAACAGGCCCGGTTCCCCAAGCATCACCTTCGACCACGGTCCATCCAGTGTAATCACCCATCTCGAAGTTACCATTGCCATTGATCCCACTGGGTGGATTGCCCGTAATCTCCCGGAAGTCGTCCACCGCCATCCACGCATAACTGCCCTGATCGCCATTGTCGACCGCTTCGACATACAGCTCGGTGTCCAGGTAAGCCTTGGCGTTAAACATCTGTGTGGAAAAAGCATCGGATCCCGGGGCCCAGATATGGGCCAATTCCTCGCCATTGGAGGCCCGGTTGAGGGTGACATAATTCCAGCTATGCTCTCCAAACTCCGAACCTGGCCAGTAGTTGTGACCAGCGATCTTGAAGCCGAGTAAACCTGTACCGGTCAGGGTGAAGTTGTTCGAACGAATCACTCCGACCTGGGCTTCGCCCAACATATAGGAGTCAGCGAAATAATTCCCTTCCACTCCGGTCACGGTGCTATGGGTGCCCTTGAAAATGGGTTCTGTTCCCCAGGCAGTACCACTGACAATAGTCCAATTCTCGAAGGTACTTAATTCAAAGTTCCCATTACCATTGATCCCACTGCCCGCATAGGGCGTTATATCACCGGCCTCCTCGACCTTGTCGATTCCAATCCAGCCATAAGAACCGAGATCAGAATCATCGACCACTTTGAGATACAAGGGGACTCCAATAAAGGCCGAGAGATTGACCACTTTTGTCACATAGACATTTGATTGAGGAGCAAAGATCTTCTTGATTTCCTGATTGTCAGAGGCACGGTTGATGGTGACGTAATTCCAACTGTTGGGATCGTTGACCCCAGGCCAGTAATTACATCCCCCAAGCAGAAATCTCAGGAATCCAGACCCTGTCAGAGTGAAGTTGTCCGATTTGAGGATGCCCGTTGAGGCTTCGCCGGAAGGCCCAAAGAAACTGTCGGCGCTATATGTCCCCTCGTATCCGGTGACCCCCCCATGGGTCCCATTAACGATGGGGGCGGTTCCCCAGGCATCGCCTTCCACGACACTCCAACCGGTGAAATCGCCGGTCTCGAAGTTTCCATTTCCATTAATTCCGGCAGGAACAACAAGCTGGAAATTATCCACCGCAATCCACGCAAATCCTGACATGTATCCATCGTCAACCACTTGAAGGTAGACGGATTGACCCACGGCTGTCGAACCATCGAGTACGGCGATTGAAAAGGAATCACTCCCCGGTGCCCACACACGGGTGACCTCAGTGTTGTCCGAAGCCAGATTCAGGGTCACATAGTTCCAAGTGTTTGGTGGGGTATCGGTGGGATGACCATTGTATCCAGCAATCAGAAAGGTGATGATCCCAGATCCCGACAGAGTGAAAGCATCTGAACGCAGAGTTCCTACATCGGATTCCGCCGCTGTAGCATGGGAATCAGCCATCCAGGTTCCCTCTTTATTCGTTCTCGCTCCATTGGAAGGTCCAGCTCCCCATGCTGTTCCGTCGATTACTGTCCATCCTGTGTAATCACCCGTTTCGAAATTCGCATTGGCAGGCTGCGCCATCACCGGAGTGACTCCACTCAGACACCATACAAACGCTAAGCAAATAAGACTTATAGAACACACCTTCACCCACATTGCCAACTCCTTTCTCTGAAACAGGAATCAGGTCCCCCCGATGCAAATCGAGAGTTACCGGTAAACGTATATCAACAGAATTACTGAAATCCAAAACTTCGGGAATGGCTAGTATTGCTCTTGCTTGTTGAAAGTTGCCTTTTTCTTAGAGGAGAGTCCAGTTCCCTGGAAATGAGTGAAAACTTGCTTACAAGTCCAAACCAAGACCCCACTCCACTTCCTTAAAAATTGTTCCAAAGAAAAGCACAAATCCGTTGTTATCCTTTGGATTTACGAGAACGACGAGAACGCTTAGTTGGAAAACTATCGGATCTTCAGAATCCTTTGAATGACTGCTATTGACTTCCCTTGTCGAAAGTTGCTTTTATACATGTGTAAAACGGAAGATGAGATTGTGTCCCAGGATTGGGTTCTTAAAAGGAAGCAATGAGAACGAGACGGAGTTCGGAAACGCAAGCATTTCAGGGCCCCAAGTTTTCAGGGATTTCTAGTAACATCACTGGCCCTGACTGGCATCTACCCATGCACAGCCACCCGTATCATGAGGTCATCGTTGTCATCGAGGGTGCCCAGTCAGTGCGTATCCAAAACAAAATCTACAAGGCCCAGGCAGGTGACATCCTTTTCTACCCGGCGGGAGTGGGACATGAAGAGTGGAGCGATCCCCAAGATCCGGTCAGGAGCATCTTCTTCGCTTTAGAATGGGACATGGGGACGACCGAGATTCCCATGTGCTTCCATGATGAGAATGGAAGGGTACGCGCCATGTGTGCTTGGATTCGACAAGACCAGGATTCGGAATTTTGCTATGCACGGATGGCTCCTGAAGGGATTGCACAGATCATGGTGGCTGAGTTCCTACGCCTGACCGCTCCCCGTCAGTTCCATTTGGTTACTAAAATCCGTGCCTTCATGCGCGAGAAAATGGCCTTCCCTATTCAGCTTCAAGACCTCGCCAACCATGCGGGGCTGGGGAAATACTATTTCTTGCGCCGGTACAAGGAGCTCACTGGAACCACGCCCATGCAGGACCTCCGCCGTATCCGTCTGGAATCAGCCCGGAGCATCCTAGTCACCACCCGGATGCCTTTGCGTATGATCGCGCCCATGGTCGGTTTCGCCGATGAATACCAGCTCTCGCACCTTTTCCGGAAACATTTCAACACCTCCCCCACCGAGATGCGCCGGGAATTAGTCGTGCGGAGGACGGAGAAGGTCTTTACACGTTGAAAGAAGGAAGCACTTCACCATTCTGTCGTGGCAATCCTCGACAAGAAAGCGCAATTCAGGCTATTTACGGACGGTCTCCGGGAATGCTAAGAATGGTATGCTTGGAGATTCCGCTGCCAATGGCAGGAGGATATCTCCCACGGGCACCACGTCATGAAGGAGAATCACATGGCATATGGAAGTAAGATGAACCGGCGAGGATTCCTCCAACGGTCCGCTTTGGTTTCACTGGGAAGCATCGCTGGGGGCGGTTTCCTCCGCATTCCGCAATCCCACGCCGCGCGTGTCAGCATCAACGACAAGGTACGCATCGGAGTCATTGGCACCGGAGGGATGGGAACCCGGCATATCGAGGCGCTGGCGATCAACGACCAGTGCAGCATCGCGGCGGTGTGCGATGTCTTCACCCCTCGTTATCAAAATGCCCAAAAGAAGATCGAGGAAATCAGCGGCAAGAAGGTCGATGGTTATCAGTATTTCCGTCAGGTCCTCGACCGCGCTGATATCGATGCGGTCTTCGTGGTGACTCCCGATAACTGGCACCCCTTATTGACCATCTTCGGTTGCCAAGCGGGGAAGGATGTCTATGTGGAAAAACCTTGCTCCCCCACGGTGGTGGAGGGACGCGCGATGGTGGAGGCGGCACGGCGGTATGGACGGATTGTTCAGATCGGAACCCAGCAGCGTTCCATGCCCGTGTTCCAGGAAGCCATTAAGGTGATCCATAGCGGGAAGCTCGGAAAGATCACCACGGCGAGCGCTTGGCTGGGGGTCAACGGCATTGGAGTTGGCGAAACCCCCGCCCCGGTGCCTGAAGGTTTGGACTGGGACATGTGGCTCGGTCCCGCGCCATGGGTCCCCTACTCCCCGCAACGCCATTACGGGTTCATGGGCTGGCATGACTACTGCCGTGGCGGTGGGCTGTCCAACTGGGGCGTGCACCTGATGGATATCGTCCATTGGGGCATCGGCAAGGATCGTCCCCTTAGTGTCCAGGCAGTGGGCGGAAGTTACCGCGCGGGCGCGGGCGCGGATGATTACGAGTGCATCGATGTGCTTTATGAGTATGAGGGCTGTACGGTGACCTGGGAGCAGCGTCATTGGAATGCCCACGCCAACAAGGGCCTGGGGATCAAGTTCCAGGGTACCGAGGGGCAATTATTTGTCGATCGCGCCACCTTCGTGGTCAAACCCAACTCCCTGGGAATCCCTGAGTACATTGGAGGGCCAGAACGCAGCTGGGCCAATCCTCCTCACCACAACAACTTCTTTAACAGTGTCCGCACACGCGAAAGGCCAGTCGCCGAGATCGAGCAGGGACACCGTTCCACAATCCCCATCTCTATCGCGGGGATCGCTCTCAAGGAGAAGCGCAAGTTGAATTGGGATGCGGACGCGGAACGCTTCATCGATGATGAACAAGCCAACCGTCACTTGTCGCGCGCCTACCGGGCGCCCTGGCATCTGTAAGAGGATTAGGAGGCTCTTCAGAATGAATCATATTAGCCGAATTCTTATCATAGTGTTTCTGGTGGCGGGCTGGCTCCATACCGGCCTAGCTGGAGACATCGATCAGTATATCAAGATGCTGGAAGGGGACGATGAGGCAGCCCGTGCGTTGGCGCGTCAGATGCTCCCCCGCGAGGGTGCCCTGGCGGTTCCAAAACTTCTGCCTCTTCTCAGCAACGAGAAAGCAGAGGTCTGGAATGCCGCATTTAAAGTAATTGAGGACATCGCTAATGGTGTGTCGGTGATTGGCAAGGAGAAGGAACGGACAGAGGTCACCAAGCAGCTGATGAAGCTGATCGAACCTTCCCAACCCTTCATCCTCAAGGAACGCGGCCTCAGGCTGCTTCCGCGCTGTATCCCAGATGACTTTGACTTGCGTCCTTTCGCGGCGTTGTTGAGAGATCCCGAACTGCGTGAGAAAGCGCGTGCTTGTTTG
>CAZORO010000344.1:0-6312 GCA_964581845.1 uncultured bacterium | reverse complement strand
GGGCTTATCTCTCCCTCCCCCCTTGCGGGGGAGGGTGGGGGTGGGGGGGGGGACCTCAAATCAATCTCTCATACTCCCCCGTAAGGTAGAGATACTGCAGCCCCGCCAGGTGGGGGGGGACCTCAAATCAATCTCTCATACTCCCCCAAATCCAGCTTCCACACTGGGATGCCGCAATACCGGTCACCCTCCGGGCAATAAGGTTTCTTCCCCGCCAGGAGACGATGGCCGCAGGGAGGCAGGAGGAAGCGTCCGATCTCTGGGTGGACTGTACGAATCTGGGAAGCCTCCTCGATCGAAGCGCGCCATATCTCCTCTTGTGCATTGAAGCAAAGACGCAAAGCATGTTTGTGCCGCAGGTTGAGTAGGTCCGCTGACTCGGTGAAACGCACGGTCACCGCGTTGGGCAGCAGATACAGCGCGTACTCGGCGGAGGTGCCCCTCTCCAGAAGCTGGTTGATCGCCCGCCAAGTCCTGGCCATGGTGGTGTCATAGAGATCAGCGCATTCGGCATCCAGCGTGAGAATCCCGGGGCGGATCACATCTGGCTCGCCGGTGTAGTGCGCCGCGAGGATGGGACGGCTCCCGGGAGTCATGCGGTGGCGCTGGTTCTGGGAGTCGGCGGTGTGACTGATCCGCTTATGAAAGGTGTAATGGCCATGGAAAAGAGCGCGTGTGAGTTTTGAGTGGGTGGTCAGGTTGAGCGATTCACCGAGCAGACGATTACGAGCTGGATTGAGAGCGAGATCAATCGCCTCGAGGTCAGTCATTCTGGCGCGCGGAAGGCCGAGTACCTCGCGCACTGCATCGGCCAACAGCTCCTCGCCCCGCGTGCTCCAACCTGAGAGAGTCGAGAACTGACCCACCATGCGTGTGTCGAATTCCTGGATGAACTCCTTGGCACGGCCGCGGGAGGCGTCATCAATCCCGAAACTCCACTTCGCCTCGGGGAGCTCCTCCAGTTGGAGGGAGTTCTGTAAAACCGAGGCATATCCGGGGTCATGCGTGAGCAGTTCCTCCACCATTTGACGGACCACTTCCTTCTGCTCGGTGGGAGTGTCGGCCTGATCGCATAGACGGGCATAACGGAGCAATGTGATTCCGCTCACGGTATGGTAGAGGTAGGCGAAGGTGGCCACCGGCAGGACATACCGTGCGATCTCCATAGCCTTCTTGCGCACATTTTTGCGGTGCTTATCAGTTCCCTCCCCACGGATCCGGTAACGTCCGAAATACTCCTTCCTGACCACCGGCGTGAGCTTCTCGCAAAGAAGGTGATACGCCTCCATTTGCATCCGTGCGGTCTGTTCATAAATCTCCGCGCATTCCGGGCTGAGCGGGGGAACAGCGTACTGATCCGGTTTCACCGCCACATAGCGCTGGCTGACCTGTTCGGAGTTATAAAAGGGGTGACTGTGGAGGAAGGACCAGATGAACTGCCTGGAGACATTCTCGATGGCGAACTGGAAATGGGCGTGTTGAAAGGTGGTGTGGTGGCCAGCTTGGAATATGTCTTGGGCGAGTTCCACAAAGCGTTCTTCCAGCGGGAACTGATCCTCGATGATCCCCTTGCTGGAATAACAAGTCCGTGCGGTCGAAATCACATTGGAGAAGGGGTTCTGGAATGCCTTTACCAGCCGGATTCGCGGGCGGCTGGAGGTGAAGCCCCACTCCCCCAGCCCCTTACTGGTTAGCGGGTTCAACAGGTCGAGGTCCGAGCTCCTCATCCCTTGATGTTGACGTTCCCTTCTGTTCCTGGAGGGCCTTTTGCTGGTCCATGACCCCTTGCGGAGTGGTGCCGTAAATACGCTGTGAAAGCATCCCAAAATCGGTCTCATTCACCCCCCCAAAGTAAGATGTCAGCATCTCGGGGGTAATCTGTTGTCTAGGCTTTTTCCGGTCCGGATACCTGTCCTTCAGACTGGGGGGTGGATCGTGAAACTTGATATTTGGAAGACGTGGGGGGTTCAGGTAAACAGAGTCATTGAGCTCCTCGGCGAGGACAAATCCCTCGGTGAAACGTGTCCCGCCATAAACCTGGATCTTTACCCAATCGCCCGTTACAGACTTGATGGTAACTTCACATCCCTTCGGCACATAGATCAGGTTGCGGCTGAGCTTCTCAGGCTTTTCACGGACAAAGACATCATTTTTCCCCACCAGGGTGGAATCACCGGTGACATGCTCAATCCGGTGAACAGCCCGTTCGGGGAATTGGAAGAGACGATCATCGCCGCGAATGGTGACACGGCCATCCAGGACATGGATAAAACCAACACGGGTTTCACCATTGGTCATGTATGCCTTGGAGATGGGCCAGCCAGTCTCCGCCAGGCCACAGAGAATCAAAAGAGCAACAAAGAAAGTGGAAACACGCATCATCACTTCACCAACTGTGTTCTAATGTGGATTCAAACTACGGGACCATACCAGACCGCTTTCTTCCAAGACACCCCATAGCAGCCAACCCTGTCCTTGAGTATACTATTATTCGTGAAAACGTGCCATGCCTGAAGAGTGGTTACAAAAACCGTATAAAGTTTCCATATTCTTGGAGGTTTCTTAGGCGCGGTAGGGAGAAGAGGATGCCCTTATCACAACCGGCCCTTGTTTTGAATCGATCCTGGCAGGCCATCTGCACGACCTCGGTGCGTCATGCCATCGTCCTTGTCTATACGGGACGTGCGAAGATCATCGCGCCCGAGACCTATGAGTTGCATGATCTGAATTCATGGTCGGACCTCAGCGCCATCCGTGGTGGCCCCTTCATCCATGGTGTCACCTGGTACATGCCTGTCCCCGAAGTCGTGATTCTGACAGGTACCAATGTCTACCCTCAGCCCAAGGTCGTCTTCTCACGCCGCAATATCTTCAAACGCGACCATTACACCTGCCAGTACTGCGGCGCGCGTCCACGCATCACCGAGCTGACCATCGACCATGTTCACCCACGTTCCCTGGGTGGAAGGAGCAACTGGGAGAACTGCGTAGTCAGCTGCCGTGTCTGTAATGAGAAGAAAGGCAACCGCACCCTGGAGGAGGCGGATCTGAAGTTGCGCGTCATCCCACGCCGCCCCGGTTGGCTCCCCTTTGTTACCAAGAACTACGGGATGCGTCCCAGCTGGGAGAAGTTCCTTGGCGATCTCTATTGGAATGTAGAACTGGACCAGTCGGGGGATGAGTAGGACAGTTTGACCACTCCTTTTAATGAGAGCAACCAGAACCCCAAGGAAAAACGGAAGATCACCCATATCCATTTCGAGGTCTTTCCGTGAGCCTCACACTTTCACTCCCCCCTCTCTACCCCATTCGGCAAGGCCAAACCGGGAATCACCTCCTCCTCCGAGGTGTCCCCATGGACCGACTCCCGGATGATCCTTTCGGTGGTTTGACGCAGATAAGTTTGCAGTGTTGTGTTGAGCTCCTGGAACTCCGGCCAAAGGGTTTGATCGACAAAGGAGGCTGGTACCCTCAGCATGAGGGTGGTGTAGCGCTGGCCGGAATAACGGTAGGGCTTCATTCCATAGCGCCGGCACAGAGCCAGAAAGAGCATTCGTGACCAGGCATCCCGCAAGGCAAAGCGGTACTCCAGCTCCGGTTCCTTTTTCCTGAACTCCGCCAGCCGAGCTTTGATCCGTGCGATCGCGCCCCCCGCTGCCTCCCTTTCCCCCTCAGTGCCTGGACGTGCGAAAAGTGCCTCCAGCTTCCGCAGCTTCTCCTCGAGATTCCATCCGTTCATTTTTCTCCCCCTTTTTCTTCATTCCCGTGAAAGCGGGAATCCAAGTTATCGCGCCTACCTGATGGAATCCTCAATCCCATCTGCTCACAGCGTTCGTGAAGAGTATACTGGCTCCTCATTCCGGGAGGTCAATATGTCCGCTTGTTCTGTCTCTTCGCTGGCTCTTCCCATCATTTTGCTTCTTAATGGCCCGGTCTATGCGCTCACCGCCGAGGTCAGGGATCACCTCGGTTTACCCGCCCTTTTCATCAATGGGGAGCTGTGTGTCCCGCTCATGTTCTTTGGGATTGCGGATCCAGGCCGGCCAAAGGATTCGTTTTTTGCTCAACAGGCCCAGCTGGCGGTGAGCGCGGGGATCCATCTCCATTCCTTCTCGCTGCCCATGCCATGGCCCAAGCCTGGTGAAGAGGCTGATTTCACATCGGTTGATGCCACCCTGCAAAGTGTCCTGACGGCTGATCCTAAGGCCCTTATGCTCCCCCGCTTTGGAGTTAGCCCCCCGGCTTGGTGGTATGCCCAGCATCCCGGTGATGAGATGGAATACAGCGATGGCAAGCCCTCTCCGGATGGTCCCGCGGCGAGTATGGCCTCAGAGGCTTACCGCCGTGAGGGGATCATGCATCTCCGTGCACTAGTCCGTCACTGTGAAGAGAAATTTGGGGAGTCCATGCTGGGATATCACCCCTGCGGCCAACACACCGGCGAATGGTTCTACATGCGTTCCTGGGAGGATGTGCATCATGGTTTCGAGGAAGCCTTCCGCAAAGGCTTCGCGCAGTGGGCTTTCGGGAAATATCAGTCCATCGAAAATCTGTCACAGGTATGGTCCCTGCCTGGACTTACTGAAAAGGATATTCGGGTTCCTACAATAGCTGAACGGGATAGTGCCTCTCATGGCCTCTTCCGGGATCCGGTCTTAGAACGATTCCTAATTGATTTCCAGGAATACCAGCAGGTGGCCATGACCGATCCCTTACTGCAATTCGCCAAAGCCATCAAGGAGGAAACCTGCGGGAAGAAGCTGGTGGTTCTGTTTTATGGCTACACCTTCGAGCTTTCTGGCATTCCTAAGGGACCACAGAATAGTGGCCATATGGCTCTCGCACGAATCCTGGGGTCGCCTGATATTGATATTATCTGTTCGCCGATTTCCTACGGCGACAGGCAGCTTGGCGGAACAGGTGCTTTCATGGCGCCGGTGGATTCAGTACGTGCCGCTGGAAAACTCTGGCTCAATGAAGACGACACACGCACTTATCTTTCCAAGGAGGGCGATCCCTTCGGGAGGGTGCCATCACCCGAGGGAAGCATCTGGGTTCATCAACGTAATTTCGGACAGATCCTTCCCCGCCGCATGGCCTGCTGGTATATGGACCTCATGAATGAGGGGTGGCTGAATTCTATGGACCTCTGGAGAAACATTGGTGATCTGCATTCAGCATACCAGAAGGTTTTAAATACACCCTCCAAGTGGAATCCCGAAGTAGCGGTGGTGATCGATGAGAAAAGTTTTCTTTCGCTTGCTGAACGGTGGGATATTACCCGGCTCTTGTGCGCGAATTTCCGTCTGGATTTGTACCGGATGAGCGCTCCTTTCCGGATTCATCTGCTGAATGATGTTATGAATGGCCATCTTGAGCTCCCCAGGGTAACATTCTTTATTGGCTGTTTCCGTTTGTCGCAAGAAGAACGGTCGAAGCTTACGGCGGCAGCGATAGGCAAGACACAAGTGTGGTTTTATGGCAGTGGATATCTCAGTGATGAAAAGGCTTCCGTGGCCAATATGTTGGAGGTGACGGGATTCAACATCTCAGACCAGAAAGCGGAAGGACCGGGTATAGTCTCCTTTGAGAAAGGGTGTTCACTGGCACATGGTCTTGAGGAGACAAAATATGGCCTGGATATTCCTCTTAAGCCCCGTTTTTCCGTCATCCCTGGTGACAGGGTCTCCCCCTTGGCTCGTTTCGAAGATGGAAGTATTGCGGCGGCTGTTCAAGAGAAACATGGAGCTAGACAGTATTACATCGGATCGCTTGGTTGTCCCGCGAGGCTTCTGAGAAATATCCTGCGTGACTCTGGAGTTTGGGTTTGGATGGATTCGGATGATGTCGTGCTCGCCAGCAATGAATTTCTTTCAGTGACAGCGGCCACCGAAGGGGAGAAGATACTAACTCCTCCAACAGGGAAAAAGCTGGTTCCACTCTTTGGAGGCGAGGGGCTAATGCCAGCCGATGGGAAACTGACTCTCACCATGAAAGCAGGAGAGACACGCCAGTTCTGGGTGGAGTGAGGCCGGATTTATTGCGTATTTGTTTTAACAAGGTACTATTACGTGGAAGGAGGGGACAGCGCGATGAAGATAGGGTTTCACACGGATGCTTTCAATGGCTCCTATTGGAATTTCACGAAGTGCCTAGAATGGGCTGAGAGGAACCGGCTGCATTACATCGAGTGTGGTGTGATCGATGGGGTCAGCTGGCTCCATGGCCTGGGATATCAACCCCATGTGGCCCTGTATGAGGATCCCGCCTTGCTCCAGCAATCCATGGCCAGCCATGGGATATCCTTCTCGC
>CAZORO010000343.1:0-6324 GCA_964581845.1 uncultured bacterium | reverse complement strand
AGCTGTAGAAGCGTCATGCCGGGCAACAGGGGGTTTTTAATTCACAGGCTCTATGTATTTTCAATGGTTCGCGGGAATCCACTGCTACATCCCCTTCCAACAGGTTACTAGAGGCGAAATACCAGTGTTCTGATGTGAACTGACTGGAGGTTGAATCATGGGTTGTAAAAGTGGAGTCAAGTTTTTCCTCACCTGCAGCACCTTGTGTACTGTTCTCCTTCTTTCAAAGCCCTCACTTGCGGACAACACCAAGTTGCCGCAAGTTGGACTGAATATTGAGCGTGTCGCTCTCTTTAAGAACGGTACCGGATTCATCACATCCACCGCAAACCTTCCCAAGGATGTCAGCGCGGTCTGTTTCGGGCAGATCCCAGTGCCCTCCTATGGAAGCTTCTGGGTGGGGTACCCGGAAAGTCTTAAAGTGCGCGGTTTGGTCACCTCTTTGGAGGAACGCAAGAAACAGACTTCCCCACAGATCATTATCCAACTGCTTCAAGCTAACCCAGGACGCGTGGTGGTTATTCACGGCGGACCGGAGGGAAAAGATGTGATTAAGGGCACTATTGTAATTCCGGTTACTGCAACGGAGGAAAATGAACCACCCAGTCCATATTTCATGGAAAGCCGCAGGCCTCGCGATGGGAACCGGTCTTACTCGCCCTATAGTCCATATGTAAATGTCTTCCTCATAAAAACCACCACGGGAACAATCGCTTTGAGTCAGAGTTCAATCAACCGTGCGGATTTTGTGGATGGCGATGTACAGACCACGGTTCCAGTCAAGGAGAAGATACCCAGCATCCGCATGGAACTCGAACAACCCTCACGAGGGGAGCAGGTCTCCGTCAGTTATCTGGCCCGTGGAGTCACCTGGGTTCCGAGTTATCTGATCGACTTATCTGATCCCGAAACTGCGTCATTATCGGCTCATGCCCTGGTTATTAACGAGCTCGCCGATTTCAAGGATGTGAAGCTTGATCTCGTGACTGGATTCCCCAACACCAAGTTTGGAGAAGTGGTGAATCCCATCGCGATGAGCGAGAACTTGTCACAGTTTCTCAATTCACTGGCCAGGGGGAGAACTGAAAGCCGGGATGATTCCTATCGTGGGGGATTGATGACGCAACAAGTTGCATACAGCGGACCTATTGACTCCTTGGAGAGTCCCCCTGTGCCGGGTTATTCAACAGCGGTGGAGGGATTGGTCTCGGAGGATCTCTTCCTTTATCCAGTCGAACATTTCAGTCTCAAAAAAGGTGAGACCGCCTGGGTACCGCTCTTCACGGCGAAGCTTCCCTATATGCACATCTATACTTGGAAAATTTTGGATTCTCTTGTGGATGAGAGGAGGAACCGTCCCGATCCCAACCTAGAGAAAACCGAAACAAGCCCCGAGATTTGGCACTCTTGCCGTATGACCAACAACCTTGAGTTTCCGCTGACTACAGCCGTCACCGAATTCCGGAAGGACGGTGATTTTACAGGGCAGGATATGTGTTATTACACGGCCCCCGGCGCGGAGACGACCATCCATATGAACCGTGCGATGAATCTGTTGGGAGAGGAAGCGGAAATCGAACTCGATCGGCGTCCTAACGCCGGATCATTTCACGGCTGGCAATATGATCTCGTCAAGGTCAAGGGGGAGTTGAAAATCCGCAGCCGGATGGACAAGCCCGTCAAGGTTGAGGTAACCAAGGAATTGTCGGGAGAGGTCCTGGATTCTTCTCCAACCGCCAAAGACGTCACTACCGCCAAAGGCCTCAAGCAAGTGAATACCAAACATGTCTTGACTTGGGAGATAGAATTAAGTCCGGGCGATGAAAAGAAATTGACCTACTCCCTTCAGCTGTATGTGAGAGGTTAATGCAAGGTAGACGGTGTTGTATTCTCTTGCAAATAACTCAACGAGAGATCAGAATCCGTATTAGGATAAAAACACATAGGACAAGGAGACACTCCCTATCCAGCGGAGGTTACAATGAAGGATGTAACAACAGGTGAACCGCTTAAAATTATGACAGATGGTATCACGGGTCCGTATATGTTCATACCTGTGAATCAGCTGGAAAAAGTAACCGCCCTTCTAAACGAGAACAGGATTGAGCACTGGGTCGAGGATGATGTCATCTCAATTGATGGGGCTCCCGAGGATGCGGTCATCAACTTTGGGAGGGAAAGCGATCCCGCCACGATTCAGCGCATCCTGGACCTTGCACTCTGATATGACATGGCAAAAGACTCGGCGTTACTGAACAATCTTCAAGAGATTGAAAGACAAACACTATCCTCCCTGGATGCGGCACATGATTACTTTATTCATTCCAAAAGGGTCTGGCTTCTGCTTCAACAAGAGGTCCGGAAAGGAAGGAAGTTCACCATCCGGAATCAGACGACAGGAAACCAGATCCACGAGCAGGATCTACTCGCGAAGGGGCAGGCTTATCTCACCGACTATCTCCTGCCATCTACTCTCCAACATCTGGTGTCTCTGTTTGAGCACTACGTCTTCGAGCTGCTTCGTGTTTGGCTTGTCAACAACCCGAAGAGTCTGTCCGGAAAGCAAGTGAAGTTTGAAGCAGTCTTAACCACTGGCAGAGCCGGAATCATCCAGGCCGTGGTGGAGAAGGAACTCAATGATGTGAAGTTCGGTGGGATCGTTGATTGGTTTAGGTATCTCAAAAGTCTGGTTAGCCTGAATCGCCCCGGCGAGCAGGATATCAATAACCTCGCGGAGATCAAAGCATCACGGGACATTCTCGTACACAACAATGGGATCGTGAACGAGACTTACGTAAGAAAAGCGGGAACCTGTGCTCGCTACAAGGATGGAGAAAAACTGTTGATTTCTGAGCAGTACCTCCGCGAAGTCTGGGAGATAATCCGAAGGGTGGTTCAGGATCTCTCCACTGCCACCCAAAAGAAGGCATCGACAATGTGTTAGATCGTGGTGATCTCTCGCAACCACCAATGCCCACCACACTCAGATATGCGTATCTAAGAGAATCAATTCTCCACCTCCCAATCCTCTAGAGCAACCGGATCCGTGGGTTTGTCATAACGAAGAACTGTACCGCGTAATTTACTCCAAGGATCAGAATCGGCGGGGGGGCAACAGGACAAGAGTAATCTCCACTTCTTCTCCCCTCTGAAATGGCAGATCATCCAAAACAAGCGTTCCATCCGTCGAAATAGTTTTCCTCAATTTGAGAGGACTCATGGGATTTCCTCCCAGTGTCCGAGTACTCCTGATTATCCCCTCATCAGGGAAGCAGAGGGAGGATCACCTCTTTCCCCCTCCAATTATTTTCCGCCATAGCCTTGCATGAGTAGCATCATTTTCCTCAACTCATCCTCCATGGGTATGTTGTCCGTAATCTCATACGATGCATGGAGAAACCGTTTCTCCCCCGGGGCAAGAGGAATCTGGAGAGGACAGAGTTCCAGATTGGCCTGCTGCATATCCGGGTTGTGGTAGTAGATTAGCGACTCAAGCTCCTCGGACTGGAAGGTGTTGATCAGACAGAAGCTTTTTCCGGAAATGCGGAACGCCCAGCGCTTGAGTCCCTTGGGGTCAAGCGATCCCACTTTATCGCGCATTTCTCTTTCGGTCACAATCTCAAGATCCCGCCAGCCGTCCTCATCTTCGACCCAAAATTGGGGCCGTACTGCTCCCTGAGTCCAGAATTCAGGATGTGTCTTCACTCGCGGAACCAGTGGCTGCGGGGTAGAATTATGCACTTCGAGGATCAACGACAACAAAGGCGATGCTTGATCAAGAGTCATCGTCCGGCTGATCACCAAGCCCGAGGGGAGCATGGCCCTCAAGGTGAGCGACCCGGTGCTTTGAGCCACCACCTCATAAGTGGCGGAAACTGGTCCTTCTTTCGTGGGCTTGTCCGGATCCATCATCTCCCATTCCTGCCAGAGGTAGCGCTCTCCAGCCGGATTGGTGTAGTCCCTGAAGATTTCACGGTCATCACGCTTATCTCTCCAACGGCGCACCGCACCCCCCTTGGTAGGTGTTACCCAGACCTCATAAAAGGGACTTTCGATTCTCTGGAGTGGCACGATCTCCTCCCGTGGCGGAGTCTTTCCACCTAGACGTACGCGGAACTCATCGATGGGGGTGTCCTGTAGATGGGTGATCCCATAACTCATGATCATGTTCCAATACTCATCGAAGGTCTGGCTGGGTGGCCGGCTGAGATGGTAGGCATCGGTGGTCATCTCGACTTTTGGACGGCAGACCAGAGCGGAGTATTGAACTGGCAGATAGGCATACTTCAATCGTTCCTGGATTTCCGGATCCTTCACCTCGGAAAATGCCCGCTTGAAAATTTCATCCGCCGCGACCACGGTGTCGTAATCCATCCATTCCATCTTGGAGAAGATGGTCACCGGTTCCTCCTGCATCTGGGCGCGCTTGGTGATCAGGCTGATGTAATCATAAATGAAGGGAGCCGCCTCCCGGTAATAAAGACTTACGAACTCATGGAAGGCCTGTTCCCAATCCATCTTGGGATCCCAAAGCGCTTTCCCAATCAGATAAGCCTTCAGGTACTCGAAATCGCTGTGCGGCGAGGATGGGCTGGCCTGCTCGAAGACCCCTGTGACTCCGCTATCCACCATCAGTTTGATGTTCGGCTGGAGCACATGAAAATTGGGATGCGGCCCCTGAAAACAATACCAGTTTTGGGTGTAGTCCCAGACATAAAGGTTCTTGGTGATCTTCGCCCAGCCCTGCAGATCCTTACGGAACTTGCGGTTGGGAACACTTTTGGAGTCGGAAAGGGGACGGACAAAGTCACATTCAATGGAGCAGAGACGTACAATGACATTGTCCAAAGGTCTGGCGAACTTGGGGGGTCTACGGGTGAAGGTGTAAGCGAAGGTATCGATGAAGGCATCGGGAAATTGGGGTCGGATCCACCGGGCAACTTCATTGACAAAACGGATCAAGCTTCCAGAGGGAGATTCCTCGAGTTCATCGATGGCTTTCATCGGCCAGGATTGACACCAGAAACCCCAATCCATCTGGGAGATGCTCACAATCCGTTCACTGGGATCACCGGTTTGAAGCAGATTGGCTACCTTCTGCTTGGTGATCTCGAGGACATCGGGATTGGTCAGATCCAGCTGGGTGGCATATGCACTAGTCTGACGCTTGCCATCGATTTCCGAGAAGTATTCGGGATGAGTTTCGCCATAGGTCTCCGGGGAGACAAAGTAGTGGAAGGTGTGGCCAAAGCCCGCTTTGGAATAGGCAGTGTGCCCACCCCACTCCTCGGGGATTTGCAGGGAGTTTCCATTCAGTCGATGAACAAGGGCAAAGTAAGGGTTCTGGACAAAGGGACGGTAATTGGTGTCGCGGTAGATCAGGGGTGGCGTGTAAACAACATCCTGGACCGGGATGCTTTCGGGGGAATCTTTGGGGGTATAGGTGAAATCCGGGGTGAACCAGCGGACCCCCATGACATCCTCGAAGAACTGGTAAACACCATATAGGGTTCCCCGAATGGGAGCTCCGAGAATAAAGAGATGTTCAGCCTTGATCCGTTTGGTCTCGCCGCGGAAACGAGTGCGGATCAAGAATCCATCCTTGCCATAGTCCTGTAGGCTGAGGCCATCAAGCAGCAGGGGTGGAACACCTTTATTGCCAATCCACACATTGACAGCTGTCGCTGGAGTGGGAACAAGACCGGCTTTTTGCTCAGTGAGTCCCTGTGTGTTTTCCACCAGCTTGGCTTCTTGGCCAGTGGTCATCCTCCAATACTTGATGAACTCAGTGGCGGCAAGGATCTCCGTAGGGGATGCGCTCGCGGCCACGATCACATGGACTTTTCCATAATCTTCCTTGCTGATCCAAGCATCTTTCTCGTAGACCGCGAAAACTGCCTGGCTCGATAGAACCAATAGAATCAATGTGTTACGAAAGAAACTCACGAGGAATCCCTCCCGGATATATATCTTCTGTTTTTTCTTTGATCGTTCTGGACGATCTCCCCGGATATATGAAACCATACCCATTCTGGAGGGTGAATGAACCCCCTTACCCCGATTCCCCCGCCCGGAGGATTCCATGCAGAATAAGTCCATGATGTTGGCTTTCAGTTTGCTCATGTTTCTAGTGTTTCTTGGATCATCCAGCGGGGAGGACATGGTTCCTTCCTACAAGTTCCCTGGAGATTCGGCCTATATGCGTGACTGGCTGGTGTGTGGTCCTTTTCCCAATGCCGCCGGGGTAGCACCTGTGGATTTCAAACATGACCGCCGTTGCAGTGGTTTCTTCACCGATTTCCTGACCCCTATCGGAGGGGAGAC
>CAZORO010000342.1:0-6347 GCA_964581845.1 uncultured bacterium | reverse complement strand
GTATCCACATCAACATCCGTGACAACACTCTCATTGACACTTGTACGGATGCGTGAACCACGGCAATAGATCTCCATTTTGTTCCATTCTCCGCCCGCGTCGTGAATCGTGTCCGTAGAGGCAGGAACCACCCCGTATATAGAACCAGTATGTTGACTGGGTTTAATGTTCTTATACTCGTTGGCGTGGTGATCGAGGATCTGGATCTCGATTCCCTCGAAAGCGCTAAAGATCCTGGGTTGACGGATGAACACACCGCTGTTTCCCGCTGGGGGAAGACGGTATTCGAGGCGCAAAATGAAATCGCCGTAGTCATCCCCCTTGAGTTTGATTTCCTTCCCACTGCCAGAGAACTCCAAAATGCCATCCTTCAGGCTCCAGCCATCGGGAGTCCCACCACCAACCGCTTCCCATTTGCTCAGTTCCATGTCCAGCATATCCTCAAACACATCCTCGGCGGGCAGCTGATCCACCTGGTAAACCGCCCCTGAAGCGATGGTCCCCTCGACCGGTTCACCCACCGGGGTAATGCCATCCTCCGCGTAAAATTCATAACGTCCTTTGAGCTCAGTATCCCTGGGAACTGGGATGAGCTGACGGTCCGGACCTAACGAAGCGGCTGGTTCGTAACGTATTCCATCCTCCGTGGTAAAGAGCACTTTGGTTTGCAGCCAACGTCCATAGATCCGGTTGAGATTGAGATATTTCGTCTCACCCGCGCCATAAAGCGCTCCCAAAACACGGTTCCCGCGTAACACCCACCCTAGAGCTACAATGAAGCGGTCCTCAGGACCGAGATTCTGGGCCAGAACCTTCTCAGGACTAAACTTCATTCCATCATTGGAGAGGCTGTACCAGAGGTGGTCTCTATTCGCGTGCAGCCCCATGAGGTACCAAGACTGGCCACCCACAACCACCTTCTTGACATCGTTCACATACTGGGGAGCATCCAGCGCTGAACCGTCAAAGGTGTAGTTCTTGCCATCCGGACTGGAGGCACGGTAAACGTGGCCCCGATCCCTGAAATTGCCGAAATAGAGACGGTACATGCCCTCTTCCTTAAGCAGGACATTCATCCCATTCATATCCGCGGGAACAAAGGCTTCATACCCTTGCATGGTCATCAGGTCTGAGGTTTGGGCAGTATAAGGCGCCGGTGAACCATTCCAGTTCTCGCCATCGGGACTGGTAAAGAAGATTGGCTTGTTCTGCCCACCTGCATCGGGATAGGCTGTACACACCATATCGAATCCATCCCCATTGGAGATTGCGTTGACATTACAGATATGGATAAAAGGACCATGCTCAATGACTGTCTGACGTTCCGTGAAATCCAGGAAGTTGGTGGTCAGAGCGCTGTATATCCGGTCATTGGTGGTACGAACACCATCCCAGGCTCCAAAAAAAAGACGCCAACCATTTGGGATCTCCACCGCCGAGGGAGCATAAATGTTCCGGAAAACACCAGTAAGACATGGAGACAACAGTGGCGAACGCCGGTCGGGCAGCAGGTTGAGGGTTCCCTTTTCCCAGATCTCCGGCGAAAAGACACCGGCGGCCACGCCCGCCACTTCCGCGAAACCGAGCTCCGCTTGACCGGGCACTTGATGAAGGCCTAACTTCCCTTTCATTCCAGCCATGGCTCCACCTCCCAATACGATACCTAACACACAGTTTACCATTAAGAATCTCAAGATATTTCCCAACATGGAAAGACGACCTCCTGATCAAATCGCGAAAAAGGACTTTCACAGAAACGAGTTGATGATAGGTCATTCACCACCCAACAGCAAACCTTTTCCAACGGGAAACAGCAGTTCCGCAAGTTGATCTGAAAAAGATGAAAAGCCGGTGTAAAAGAGGCTTGTAGATGACAGGCGGTGTGAAAAACAAACTCGCGCGGGGAAAGAGAGATCTAAAACCACCAGTTAAACCGCCCCAGAAAGATGTCCAGCGGGGAGAGTAGGCATGACGGATCAGGCCCATAATCAGGGCGGGTGAGGTGAGGATGAGACCGTTAAGCCAGGCAAGGATCTGGCGGGTCCACAGAGCGGCATAAGACTTTCCCGCATGCCAAGAAGGTCATCCAAAGATTGTAGAAACAACAACTCAATCGCTGAAAGTGAATGGAGAGAACGTTGTTCAGCCTTGAGATTGAACCGATAGGATTCAATCTCTCAATGCTTGTGACCGATACGCCAGATTGTTTTATTAACGGCCTCCGAATGAGAGAGGGTGGTCACCCAAAACCAATGGGAAGAGATTCTTTGTCCACGGACTTGTTTGGTTTCATGAGAGGTCGTCAGCATATCTTTTCCCAAATACCTGAAGGAAGGGGAAAGACAATACTCATTCAACGCTGTTTGAATCTTCGTGGGAAGCACTCAGGCTGATTGCACATAAATGACGTAGTTGAGATTTTGATTGACGCCGAAGATAGAATTGATCGTAAACCACAGTAGATTTTCACAGAGTGGCGAAGTTTTTTTAATATGCCCGCTGGGCTTGGGGTTTGTCGCGGGCGATAACCGGACGCGGTTTACGGCGCCGGAATCCCAAGTTGTGGAACAACCGTTGGCTTTGTCGAACACCCAGTTCAACACCGTACTGCTGAGACAAGTGATGGCTGAGAAGTTTCCCGTCCCATAGGTTTTGGGAGTATCCCAAATCACGCGGGAAACGTCGCAGGTCACCTCTAACCCGCCGGAGGAGTTCTTCGTCCAGCGAGGGAGGGCGGCCAGTTCGGAAGCCCTCCTGCAAACCAGCAAACCCACTCTGCTCAAAGCGCCGTACCCAGTATTGAACCGTGCGGCGGCTTTGACCCATGAGTTCCGCTACTTCCGTGCAACTGCACCCGGAACAAATGAGAAGAATGCCATGCAGTCGATGGTCATAACGGGATTCCTTAGAACGGAGAATCTCATCCTGAATCGCAATCCTCATGAATTCGGAATCGTGTATTTCCAATCTGCGCATGTTTTTCCTCCCCCAGTCCCTTCAGGGAGGTTATCATGAATCTATACTATGCGCAATCACTTACGGCGCCATGTATAGAATAGCGCAGCCAATAATTCCCTTTCCTCAAAAGAATTTTGGCCCAGATGATCAGTTTCCATTTGGGAGAACGGGTTATTACTGGGATCACTTCATGACTTCTGGGTCTCTATACCTGGAAGCTCATAGGCGAAGGAGAATGACCGGATCTTACTTCCGGGTTTATTAGGAGCAAGGGACCATTTCCCTGGAGTGTCACCAATGATCTGAAAGGGTTCCCAAGTATCTTGACAGAAACAGTCTCCTTGATAGGTTATAGAGTTGAGATCAACCGGTGGCCCTATCGTCTAGCGGTTAGGACGTAGCCCTCTCAAGGCTAAAGCCCGGGTTCAATTCCCGGTAGGGTCACCAGTCCCCTCCGTACCAGAAAATCGAATGCACGAGGTTATTCCATGTTGCCTTTGATCACCCGCCAGATTCCATCTCTCAATCAGAATTTCGCACGGCTTCTGATCCCTCTGGCACTAATGGGGATGGTTCCAGAACAAGGGATCAGCGCGGACTTACCCGCTGAAGGCGCTGGGCCAACGGAGATCCCCCTAATCCCGCGGAAAATCCTTTTTGGAAACCCCGACCGCGCCGCCGCGCGTTTCAGCCCAGATGGAAGCATGATCAGTTTCCTCGCGCCGCTTGATGGAGTTCTGAATGTCTGGGTTGGCCCCAGTGATGCCCCAGCGGCAGCCAAACCGGTTACACAGGACAAGGGGCGTGGAATCCAGCGCTACTTCTGGACTTATACTGGGAATCATCTGATCTATCTCCAGGATCAAGCAGGCGAGGAAAACGACCATGTGTATCTGGTCGATGTGAAAACCAAAGAAACACGCGACCTGACTCCCATTCAAGGTGTCAAGGCGGAGGTGGTGGGAGTCAGCCATCGTGTCCCCGAGGAGATCCTAGTTGGGCTGAATGACCGGAATCCGGAACTCCATGATGTCTACCAAATGAACCTCCTGTCGGGGGAGCGTACCAAGATCGAGGAGAATCCCGGCTTCACAAGTTATCTGACCGATGATGATCTCAAGGTCCGTTTCGCCATGCAGATGACGCCTGATGGAGGAAATGAATGCCTGAAGCGGGATGTCCTGGGGGAATGGAAGACCTACATCACCATTGGGATGGAGGACAGTCTCACCACCTCTCCCGTGGGATTCACCAAGGACGGAAAGGGGGCGTATCTCCTCGACAGCCGTGGAAGAAACACCGCCGCGCTGGCATTACTGAACCTTGAAGACGATTCTCTGAAGATCATTGCCGAGGATCCCCGGTCGGATATTCAGAACCTGCTTGCGCACCCCACCGAAAATACCCCCATCGCGGTAGCCTCTCGATATGAAAAGACCGAGTGGAAAGTTCTGGATCCAGCCTATGAAGAGGACTTCATGATGCTGAAGCAGCTCTCGGATGGCGAATTCAGCGTGACCAGCCAGACCCTCGACAACCAGATCTGGATGGTTGCTTATATCCTCGATAATGGTCCTGTCCGCTACTACCGTTATGACCGTACAACCCGCAAGGGCCAATTCCTTTTTACCAACCGGAAAGACCTCGAGGGACTCAAACTCTCCCGGATGCATCCAAGAGTTATCAAATCACGTGATGGTCTCAATTTGGTCTCTTATCTCTCCCTGCCGCTGCTATCGGATCCTGATGGAAACGGCAAACCACATCAACCGCTCCCCACTGTGCTACTGGTCCATGGGGGACCTTGGGGACGCTCCGAGTGGGGTTACGATCCCAGTCACCAATGGCTCACCAATCGTGGGTATGCGGTGCTGGATGTGAACTTCCGGGGCTCCACCGGTTTCGGGAAGGAGTTCATCAATGCGGGCAATAAAGAGTGGGCCGGGAAGATGCACGGCGACCTTGTTGATGCAGTCCAATGGGCAATCCATGAGGGGATAACGGATGCCTCGAAGGTGGCCATCATGGGAGGAAGCTATGGTGGGTATGCCACCTTAGTAGGTCTTACCTTCACGCCTGATATCTTCGCCTGTGGGATCGACATTGTCGGTCCTTCAAACCTTATCACGTTGCTTGAGACGATCCCTCCCTATTGGGCCCCAATGCTGGCCCTGTTCACATCGCGTGTCGGAGATCATCGCACCGAGGAAGGCAAGGCCTTTCTGAAGTCACGTTCTCCCCTCACCTATGCGAACCGGATCAAGAAGCCGCTCCTGATCGGCCAAGGGGCCAATGACCCGCGTGTCAAACAAGCGGAAGCGGACCAAATTGTCCAATCTTTGAAGCAGAAAAAGATTCCGGTGACTTACGTGTTATTTCCCGATGAGGGTCACGGATTTGTGCGTCCAGAAAATGACATCGCCTTCACAGCGGTGGCGGAGGCTTTTCTTTCGGAGCAACTGGGGGGACGTTTCGAGGCGATTGGAGAGGACTTCAAAGGCTCATCGATCACGGTTCCGGAGGGGATGAATCAGGTGCCGGGGTTGGAGGAGGCGATGCAAGGAAAGAAAGGGGGATGATGAGGATATCCTCCGTAACAAACGATTCCGTTACACCCACGAATCACTTTCTTTCGACACGAACTCATCGATTTCCTTTGGTGTTTTGAATCTACCCTTACACGCCCCTGTAAGACGGGCCATAGGTGGCGGACATCTTCCTCCTGAACTGGTTTCGAATCGAATAGCACCACCCCTTGCAACCTGAAGGTTGGACTCCAAACAGGATCTAACAGAACTTCCCAAGGGCCTCCGCGGTTGCTTTCACTGCCGCCTCATCCTCCATGGCATTCAGTTCCTCGGAGAAGGGCTCGACCGCCACAGGTCCATCATAGCCGATCTTCTCCAGCCCAGCGAAGAAGCCCTTCAGGTCAATGACACCGGTGGCACCCGGCAGGCAGCGCTTGTTGTCCATGAGTTCATCGATAGGGATACCTGCGGGGGCATCATTGACGTGTACATCGACCACAAGTTCATTGGTCAGCTTGTCGAATATTTCCAAGGTTCCATGCGAGGTGTGCCAATGCCATGCATCCAGGAGCAGTCCTGTTCCCTGAACCCCGATCGCATCCACCAGATCGAGCATCCTTTCACCCGTACAAATTCCATCGCTTTTCAAACCCAGATCTCTCCGAAGTGTCTTCGGTCCGAGGAATTCCATACCAAGGCGGATGCCATGATCCTCTAGAATTCGCGCGCATTCCCCCAAGCGGAGTCTGAGGACTTCGAAGTACTCCTCATCCGTCATGTCGGTCCTGCCGGGGAGAACCCAGGTGGAACACCGGTCGATCCCGGTTTTGGCTGCAGCCTCAACCTGTTTGGGGAACTCGG
>CAZORO010000341.1:0-6357 GCA_964581845.1 uncultured bacterium | reverse complement strand
GTCCCAAGGCTGAGAGATAGTGCCCGGTGAAATGCCCGCGCACCTCGCATGTGGGTGCTTCCCAGCCACCGAGAGGCTCACCGGGAGCCTCCAGACCGGCATTGAGACGGAAATTGCGCAGAAGCCTGTCCGGCTCAAGGCTGAGAAGATAGCGTTGATTCATCTCCTGGGCGGCCTTCAGCGGTCCCTCAAGGAGACGGATTTGTTGGAGGTTAAAAGATTCGAAAACCATCTTGGGCGGCTCCTCCTGAGGAAAGGCAGTCATCCCGGCTGCGGCGAGGAGACTGACAGAGAGAAGAAAAACGTGGTGGGTTGACAAGGTTCATCTCCTTTCATACCGGTGCATAACCTAAATAGATCTGCTTGATACGAGAAGAGACAGTGCAAAGAGAAGCACCAGTCAGGGGAGGATCGTATCACTCCTGATGGGTGTCACAATGGGGGATGAGATATACCGTACACCTTAATCAGGAAGGTTCTCACCCGCTGGGGGGAAGGAAATTCTGACAAGGGTTCCCTTGCCCACCTCAGTCTGGATCTCGAGATGACCGCCATGAGCCTCAGCGATTCCATTCACAATGGAAAGACCTAGTCCCACCCCATCACCATCCCGTGTGGTAAAGAATGGCAGTAACACCTTGGGCAGAATCTCACTGGGAATCCCGGTACCGTTATCCTCCACCTCAAGGATAATGCTGGAGTCCTCGCCGATCCTTGTTCTCACATCGATCCGCCGGTCATCAGGATCCGTAGCCTGCATCGCGTTCTTGAGTAGTAGAAGGAGAACCTGTGAAATCTGGTTCGGATCTCCAAGCAACCGCGCTGGCGGGAAGCAGCCATCAAAATGGACCTGACGCATGGGTAACCAGAGCAGACCTCCGGCTACCTCGATGGATTCGCGGGCCACGGTATTCAAGTCAACCGGTAGCACATGCGTGGGTTGTCCCCCCCCAAAAGAGATCAGACCATCGATGATCTCCTTGGCATGGTGGGCGGCTTCGGTGATCTTCTGAAGCCGTTTCTTCTGTTCTGGACTGACAGATCCCTGGCTGAGAATCTGGGCGTAGCAAATGATGGGAGTCAAACTGTTGTTCAGGTGGTGGGCGATTTCCATGCTGAAGTGGCTGATGGCTGAAAGCCGCTCGGAGTAATCCTGGCGGAGTTTGATCCCCATCACTTTAGCTAATGATTTCTCACTTCCCTGCCCAGTGGGAAAACAATCCGATCCTGGATGCTCAGTCACTTCATCCCTTAAGACTGAAACATTCATGTTGACACCCTCCCTCATACATCTGTTTGCTGATCGAGGCCGAAGGGTGGCGAGTACCCCAGTTGATAAAACACAATCAGGATCAGAGCAGTTTCTAGGCCACATTTTCTTTTCCTGGAGAGAAGGGGCTTTGGCTTCAATGTATCGACAGCTGGGAAGGAGAGCTTAACTGGTGGTGGTTAGATAAGCCATGAATTTTTGCTAATATGCTTCATTACATTACACTTAGAGCTATTTCCATGACCATCCTAGAGGAGCATTTGCAGCATATCTTCGAGCCCTTCTTCACCACCAGGCCTCCAGGTAAAGGAACTGGTTTGGGACTCGCATCAGCATGACGATTTCCTGGAGGTAGACAGCAAGGCCGGTATTGGCTCCACCTTCCGGGTTTTTCTTCCCTGCGAAATAAAGCAAGACGAAACTGAAGCCTCTTCTCAGGAGCCGTTGTTTCTTCCAAGAGGTACCGAAACCATTTTGATCGCGGAAGACCACGAAGACATCCTCAACCTGACATGCCGTGGACTGGAGGATTTGGGATATGTCGTCCTTGCTGCCCGCAATGGAAGGGAGGCTCTTGATTTATTCAGCAAAACCCCAGAGCAGATTGATATCGTTCTTTTGGATATGCAGATGCCGGAGGTGGACGGAGAGACATCCCTGGAACGAATCCGGAGAATCAGGCAGGATGCTAAGGTGATCGTGGCCAGCGGTTATGTGGACACCGAAACCCGCACCCGGATAAAGAATCTGGGCGCGAAGGAAGTCCTCCAGAAGCCTTATCAGATGGATAAACTTTCGGCTACGATCCGGACCATTCTGGATGCTCGAAAAGCCAGTTGACACGCCATCCCGCACTCTCGGAGCCTTCACCGCCTGGTATCTGGCATGGCTCGTTGCCGCTGTTCTCTACTTTGCCTTTTTAAAGATCCCTATTAGCCGGGCTTATATCGATTTTGGCGATGGGAACTACCAGTACATCAGCTGGCGGATCAACCAAGGAGTGAACCTCTATACAGATATTCTCTCGCCACAACCTCCATTCCATCTTTGGCTGGGGGCTGGTATTAACCGGATATCAACACACTTTGGCCTAGATCCATTGGTTTGTTTCCGGTGGACCATCCACATCATCCGAATCTTGACCTCCCTTGGTGTGTTTGCCACCAGTTTATTTCTTTTCCGGAATGGAATGGCAGCCTGGTTGGCCGCGGTGGTATTCCTCTTCCTTCCGGAAGGTTACAGGTGGAGCAGCGGGTATCAATCCGAACACCTGGAGCTCTTGTTTCTGACCTTTGGACTGGCCTGTTGGGCTTGGGGTATGCCTTGGAGCCGTTGTGTCGCTGGCATCTGTGCGGTCTGCGCGGTGTGGACCAATATGAGCGCCCTGCCTTTCTCGATTCTCTTGTGTGGTTTGGCTTGTTCCGGGGGGCACCGTTACTGGATGCCCATCATCTCCATCGTGATCACATTGTCACTTCTGTTAGGAATCAGTTTGGGATTGGCGGGAGAAGCCTATTTTGAGAATGTCTGGAGCAACCAAGTTGCCTCAATCCCCGCAAGTCCCTCGGCCTGGCTGTCCAGCCTTTCGGAGCAAGGAACCACCCTGGTGTCCTTCGAGGGACCTTTCATCGTTCTAGCTCTTCTGGGGCTGTACCGGTTCCTCATTTCGACTCGGAGGATCTTGACCGGCAGCCTCCGTCCCTTAGAAGCGCTTCTCATGACTCTGTATGGAATCGCCTCCATTGGAAGCGGAATTTATGTGATCAAGGGAGGGACTGTCGATTATATCTTTTGCTTAGCGGAACCGGTCATTGCGATCTTCGCGGTCTGGACTTTAGTTCAGTGGTTTAGCATCGAATCATCCACCATCCAATCACCAATTCCATGGAAGACAGGTTCGGTCCTTTGCCGGATCCTTTTAGTGGTGGGTGTTGTTGCTTTACTTGCCTGGCAACCACTCAACATGATGAGGGGGATCCGTGCTCAATCCGCTCCGGGAGTGGATCTCCCCGATGTATCGCAGGGGCGTATTGTCGAATTTTCCGACCAAGAGGTTCACACACTCGAAAGGGTGATCGAGGAGCTATCCAAGCCGGGGGATGTCATCTGGGCGCCCCCTTTTCTGGCCGCCATATCACGCCGGGAGATCGCCATGGACCTGTCGGAAACCTACCTTTGGTGGGTGCGCTGGTATCAGAGTGTGGTGAAGAATAGTGAAGATGCGGGGGTAGACCGGATGCTGAAGGGAATCACTGGAATGCTCTCCAATCGGTCAATCTCTGTGCTGGTGATCAATGACCGGACCGGTCAATGGGGGCAGTTGCTGGTTCCAGGACGCGAATTCCAAAACAGGCCCTTGCGGGAGATCGATCCCCGTATCGAGCGTCTCCAAAATACCATGGAGGACAATTACCAGCCGCTCCTTGCTCACCCCGGCAGCGAATCGAAGCTCTACTTCCAGGGCTGGAATGAAAGGTTGGAGGTATGGGTACCGATGGGAGGACCGGCTTATTTGCCGCCGTGGGTGAGGGAGGGGTTTGGGGGGTAGGAGATCAGGAAAGTGATGGGGAAATCATCATCAAGATTCTCTACTTGTCTTGCTAACAGTAATCTGCAATCATTGTCTTTTGTTCTTCCATGGATGATGGAAGCGATGAGATTTCCCTGTGAAGGAGGCGCAATATGTCCCAAATCGAGGGAGGGATCAGCATGAAGGAGAGGGCCCGCGCAGCCAGTGAGTGGCTCTCTTCCCCTGAAGGAAGATTGAAGTTAGAGCAAGCCTTGAAGAGAGCCGAAGAGGTGAGTGAGGAGTTGCGGAAGGCAAGCAGACTCGATCCCAAGAAACTCCACGAACCGGTGACTATCTAATAATAAAAGATCATATGCGCAAGGGATACTGTGTCGAGCCATACAACATCGATCGTTTTTGTTTCCTTCTCGCAGAGTCATCAAGAGTCGATGAGCAAGTAGTCAAAAAGAAAGGACATATCAGTTACTTTAAAGAATATTTTGAAGTCCTCCACACAAAAACGATTATTGTAGAGTGGGACTATGTGGACAGGGACTACCTGGAAGATTTTTCTGGCTACTATGTCCGTTGCTTTACGGATTACAGCCGAAGATGTAGTAGATTCCACTTCTTTTCTAACGAATTCCAGCAATCCGATTTTGAGGCATTACTCACAGGTGATTCGACTGTAATGTCACATGATTTATTGGAAGAGGCATATATTGGTTTCATCGTTGTGAAACCCCTTCCACAGACAATCTTCGGCCGGACCTGCTTGAAGACATATCCTGAAGATAATGGCCGAAGAATGTTCCCGATTCTCATAGACTGCCACGCAAATCTTTTTGGCTTGTCTTTCTCGGTAAAATCATTGCCTTTCCAAGAGCAAGATAGTGTTGTCGCTGCATGTGCTACAAGTGCGCTTTGGTCAGTTTTCCATGGCACCGGGAATCTATTCCATCACTCGGTTCCTTCCCCAGTAGAGATCACAAAAGCTGCTGGCACCGGCGACGCCCAGCTGATGAGATCTCTTCCAAACAATGGATTGACAATCCACCAAATGGCTAATGCCGTATCGGGGATAGGTTTGGAACCCGCTCTTCGTGCAGCAGATAATGAGTACCTTCTGAAATCCACATTATACGCATATACTAAAGGGGGCATCCCAAGTATTCTCCTTTTCGATTTATTTGACGTATCCAGTGGACCAGGTGAATACGATGGAGGGCATGCAGTTGCAATCACCGGTTACAGCTTGGGTCGCAGAAAACCGGCGCAGCATTGGAAAAATGGAATCCTCTTGGAGGCATGTAGAGTCGACAAGATCTACGTCCACGATGACCAAGTCGGCCCTTTTGCTCGAATGGTCTTTGATCAAGAACCCCTTCTTATTGAAACTGGAGGTGGTGTAACAGAAAGTCTCTTCTCGCTATGTACATCTTGGATTGGTAAGGACGGATCCGTGGGTTCCATCAGAGCAGCTCCACAGGCAATTCTGATACCTCTCTATCACAAAATAAGGATCCCGTTCCAAGTTGTTCACAAAGTTATCCTCCAGTTCGATGCATACATAGAATCTCTACGAGACAGAGATGTAGCTCCAATTCAAGAACGGCTTATGTGGGATGTTTATCTAACTTCTTTTAACGATCTTAAAATTAAAATACAGAAATCAACCGATGTTCCTCGAGATGCCAAGAAACGATTCTTGACTGCAAGCATGCCCCACTATATCTGGAGGGCCAATGCAACCTCTGAGGGAAAGGGGATTATTGATTTGATGTTCGATGCCACAGATATCGAGCAGGGAGGGATTTTGGCTCAAGTCATTGAAAACGACCATAACTTCGGTGAATTCCTCCATTCACTGGCTAACGATCCTAATCTCGAGGTCAACCCGAAGTATCCTCTCGCATGGAAAGTCCTCAGTTGGTTCCGAACTCCCAAAGAGAAGTAGATAAGGAGAACCCGCACCTCAATCCCCCCGACGCGATCTCCCACCATGCCTCCACCACCTCGTAGCGGTACATCCAGCCCCGGTCGATGAAGTCATCGAAGACCCTCCGGAGGAGATCGAGCTGCCCGGCGGGTACCCAGAACTTGATGTGTCCCTCCTTGCGGTCGAGGGTACGCATCATCGCCATTCCCTCGTATTCCTCGACCAGGGCATTGAGAAACCCGATCTCGCTGGGGACCACCCAGGCCTCCACCAAGAGGGTGTTTTCCGGTGCGGTTGTCTTGATCATACAGAGCGTTAGGATACTCTTCTTGAATACGAGATTCCATTCTGCATTATCCGCCGGAGCATGACCCGGCGTTGGGATACGATGACACCCGAGACCTTGATGGCCTTTTTTCTCATTCTCGCACTGGGCGGTGTTGTTGGCCTGGGGCTCTATGTCTATTTACTTCAAGGCAAGCTCAGCAGCCGACTGGATGCCCTTAATAACTTCCTCGACTCGGTGGATGAGCGCCTGAGCGAACGATCCAATGACCTCATCCGGCGTAGCGACGAGATCAAGACCCGTCAGACAACCCTCGATGAGAAGGTCAGCCAGGAGCGAGTGGACCGTGAAAC
>CAZORO010000340.1:0-6360 GCA_964581845.1 uncultured bacterium | reverse complement strand
ATTGGTGACCACGGTCAGGTCATTCAGGTGTTTGAGGTTGAGTGCTATTTGAAGTGTGGTGGTTCCTGAGTCCAAAAGAATGCTATCGCCCGGTTTAACCAGACTGGCCGCATAAGCCCCGATGCGTTTCTTTGCCTTGACATTCTTGGAGAGGCGTTCGTTGTAGCTGAACTCAAATTGAGTGGAGGTGGTGATCAACGCCCCTCCATAGGTCTTGACCAGATGCCCTTGGCTCTCAAGCTTGGTCAGGTCCCTGCGTATAGTGGCTTCCGAGGCATCGAACTTTTGCGCTAATAGTGCGACGGTGCCCTTTTTCTCTTGTTTCAAGAAAGCGAGAATGGCGGCTTGACGGCTCTGCTCAACAAGACCCATTTGAGATTCCTCCCCATGCACTCTTCAATTTCGTCCCCGGACCTTGAATCCTTAACAATCTTCACCGTTCAATGCAACAGTCAGGGAATCATTTACTCATAACAGAAGGGTACACCCAAACTTTGCGCTTGACTATTCGCTCGTAATCAATCATAAGTACGCACAAATGAAAACAATCATCGCAAACTCAATTATGGCTGTGGCTCTTCTTTTTTCCTCAATCCTGGCTTTCCCGGAGGATCAACCCGTGCACATGAATTCCTTCATTCAAACAGTTTGGGAAAAGGGAGAGATCACCTCCCTGCGGTTTGACGCGACAGGAACCGGACATTTTGGGCCCGAGACCATCGCAATTGGTGGCGCTCTAAAAGGGGTAAACGAGGGACATGCCGATCGCAATAGGCTTGTACTCGATCCCGCTGGGGGCGACGTCACCTGGGATCTTCCCTTTGTCAGGGGTGGGTACTATGACGCCGATTGGCATGTCAATTACCCCTACGGGAAGACCACGGCCAATCCCGTTCCTTTATCACTCCCTTTCCGTAAGTTTGTCACCTGTGCCGGACAGGTGGTCTTCATCGAGCATTTCAAACGCCTTCCAATAGGACCGTATTACCTCTACCTGAATATCACCGGTCAGAACCAACTACTGATGTGCGGTGATAACGATCTGAATTACGACCTCAAGGTGACTTTTCCGGGACGAGATTCAGTCACCTACAGCATTTCGGAAACCAGTATACGACTGGTTTGTCATCCACCCACCGGTCCGTTGGTCATCGAAGTGATCCCGCATGGTTCCGAGCAGCTGCCCGGAGAATGCCTGATCCATCCCTCAGCGCAATTCCATCCTGATTTCCTGGCCACTTATGAACCCACCGGGAAACTCCTGTCCGCCAGCGGACTCCTGACAGACCTCCTCCAGATGGGGATCTATTGGAATCCGGGAATCACCGGGGGAGGGGAGTGGGGACTCAATGCAGTCGAAACTCACCAGTTCGATGATCCCCGTTCCTGGTATGCCAAGACAATGAAGAACATTCTTTTTGAGCAGCTTGGGCTTATCGGTTATGACCGGATGGGGCATTTTGGAATGTTCTTCGCATGGGGAAGGCTCCCCGATTATGGAGCGGGCGCTTTACTGAACTCGCCTGAGAACAACGCCAATGTTGATATGCGCGCGATTCACATCACCTCGCAACTGGTTCAACAAATCGCCACCTATGTCCTCCATTCAGGGGATGTGGCCTTCCTCCAGGCGCGCCGTTCGCGTTGGGTTTCCACCGATGGGGCTGAACCGCAACCTGTCAGTGGGAAGAGTACTCGAGCGAGAGATTATGTGCTCTCAGCGGGCGATGTCCGTTTGGATGGCAAGAAATCCACCGAGGTTTTCACACTCGGACAGATCTTTTACACCTCTGCTCCTTTCAAAACAGTATCTATCCGTGTTGGATTGGAAGGAAGAGAACCTGGAACAGGTCTCATGACACTGAGGAAGGGTTTCCGTGGCGAAAAGCTCGTTGAGCAGGAGTTCACGCTTCAACCCGGTGAGGTGGATAAAACCATCAGTCTTGTGGCAGGTACAGAGCTACCAGCTGGCGAGTACCACATCGAGATCCTGGACAAGCGCAGTCTGGAGGGACGCTATTTCGGACCGGGGATCTTCTGGTTCACTGATTGCGAATCAGATGATGCCAAAGGCGGCGCGACTATCGGTCCTTTTGCAGGATCCACCGTTTATGACCGGCTGAAACTGCTGTTCGACTACACCTATAACTTTAGTGGCCCCAAGCGGGAGAATCTTTCCTACTACCAGAATGATCCCGAGTACAACATTCCCAACTACAAATCCGGACGGAATGCTGTCGGCACCACCAACACATACTGGGAGTCTCCTGGCGGTGGATATGAGTCGGTTACCAGCTTGTGGTACAACGCGGCTTGCGATGCCATGGGCGAGATGGCTGAGTTGCTCGGAAATGATCAGGAAGCCAGCCATTACCGTGAACTCCGTAAACTCGCTGACCAAGCCTATGACACCCGTTATTGGCGCTCCTTCGAGGAGAATGGCAAACACTTCTCGCGCTACCTGGGATGCATCGATTGGGATGGCGTCACCCATGACTATGGCTTCACCTACTACAATCTGGAAGCCGCTTACCGTGGGATTCCATCACGGGACAAGATCCTCCAGATTCTTTGGTGGCTGGATCGTGGCTTCTACAGCCCGGATGGGGGTAAGACCTGGAATCCACACATTTATTCGATCTGGGATATCGCTCCCCCTTTCAACACGATCGAGAATGTAACCTGGATGAATGTGACTGGAACCCTTCCCTTCCTGGAGGTTCTGACGAATGGCGGAACCCGGCTTAACATCTCCGGGTTGGATTTGGTGTTACGTGCCAAATACCTTTCTGTGGACAATATGCATGAGCGTAACACCCGCATCCTGGGACGTTTCGCCAGCCCGGACCGCATGACTGGTGGACGGGACTTCGATGACCCCGGCGGGCGTGGGCGCTGGCATTTCGGCGCGCCCTATAATGACCGTGCGGATATTGAAGGTTTCCGTGAAATTTTCCCCCCCAATGGAGTTCTCGCCTCCTTCCAGCCCTTGGCGTACCTGGGGATGGAACCCTCCGCGAAAGGGCTTTGGCTGAAACCAGGTGTTCCCTCCGATTTGGAGACGTATGCATTTGATGGGTTGGCTTACCACGGGGCCATGTTTGACTTCAAAGCTTTCGCGGAACGAAGTGGAGTGGAGGTAACGGCCCGCGGGGCTGTCAATGACATGGGTTGCCATTTCACTGCTGCGTCAAAATTCAATAAAGTGGGAGTCCAAGCTCATCTTTCCCCGTATCTGGTCCGGCGTGATGCCCAGCTCAGCCTCTCCTTGGATGAAAAGCTTGATGGTGAGTGGAAAGAGATTGCGGTTAACTGGTTCAACCATGTCCGTGATGGCCAATGGGTGTGGGTGCGTGCGGACCAGTGGCTTGAAGCAGGAAAGGAATACCAGCTGCGTATCCATGACATCGCCACTCCGGAGGGCGAATCTCTCAGCATTGTGGAAGATCCTTCTGGAGGGCCACAATTCCGTCTATCCGCTGAGAGTGTGCGGCTGACTATTCAGGAACGCTACAATCCCACTGGCAAGGTATTTGTACTAGCTGGTGGCATGAATCGTAGCCGAACCATTGAAAGGAGCCCCGCGGGAACGTGGGAGAGCATTTTCGAACCAGGTCAGCGGATGCTCTTGATTGAAAGGTGAGTTGGTTGCCCTTGTATCGTCTTCTGTTTGTGCTGGTCTGGTTGATGCTAGTGGGTCTACCGGATTCCTCTCTGGGACAACCTACGCCGACTCCGACACCCAACGGCACGGTCTATGAGAATGGTTTCTTTTCCCTCCAGAAAGAAGGATCCCATATTATCTCGCTCAGATTGGATGCTAATGGCACGGGGCAGTACGGGATGGAGACTATTGCCTCGGGTGGCTATCTGGGACCAGCGGGAAACATCACCCTTGTTACTAGAACTCTGGTAGTGAGCAACACTTCTGCCCCTGGTTTTGTCTGGTCACTCCCATTTATGAGAGCGGGTTACTATGATGCCGACGCGCACCTCAATTATCCACATGACCGGGATACTCTCGATTTTTCCTCTCTTGTCCTGCCGTTCCGCGAGCTGATTGGTAGTAGTGGGAATGTGACACGGGTAGAGCACTTCAAACGCTTGCCTCTTGGACGCTACTTCCTTCCCATCAATATCGATGATGGGGGAAGGCTCCTCATGCGGTCGGACTCCTCTCAGAATTGGGACATTGAAACCGTTTGGCCTGGGCAAACACAGCTCACCTACGATGTTCGAGAGGACTTAATCCATTTCCTTAGTGGGCCTTTGAATGGTCCTTTTGAAATGACGGTTCATCCTCGTGGTCAATATGACACCCCCAGCGGTTCACTCCTTCTGCCGAATGCTGCTTTCTTCCCCGATGGGACTGTTACTTATGAACCCACTGGAAAATCGATTTCCTTGAGTGGCTTGATGACCGAATTCATGCGCCAAGGCATCTACTGGGCACCCTCAATTACTGCTGGAGGGGATTGGGTGATCGGCGCGGTGGAGAGCCACCTGTTTGATGATCCACGTTCCTGGTACCTGAAACGCTTGCGCCGGGACCTTCTCCAGTACCTTGGAAACATTGGATATGACCGTTTTGAGCATTTCGGATATATGTATGCTTGGGGACGGTATCCCGACTATGGAGCGGGTGGGCTTCTCAATGTGCCGCCTGGGAATGCCCCTTATGATATGCGTGCCCTGCACCTGTGCGGCCTTTGGATTCATTGCATTGCTGAATATGTTCTGGCGACAGGTGACCTGGATTTCCTGCACTCAAAACGGACACGCTGGATCAGCACCAATGGGACTGAATCTCAGCCCATCTGTGGGGGAAATGCCACTTCATTTGATTATGTCCTGAGTTCAGGGGATGTCCGTCTGGATGGACGCTCTCCTGTATTAAAGCATTCCCTGGGGCAGGAGTTCACCACTCACGTCCCATTCTCCATTGTCAGAGCGCGTCTTGCGAATCCCTCCACCGGTGAGGCCAATCATGGAAAACTGATTCTCCGCCGTCTGGATAACGGCCAAGTGATCGCTCAAACCAGCTTCAGCATACCCGCAAACCTCTCTCAGGAAGTTCCCCTTCAACTCACCAGTAATCTCCCACCCGGCCATTATTATTTGGAAGTGAGTGATGACGACAGTGGAACACGGTACTTCGGACCGGGAGTTGGTTGGTGGACAGAGATGGATGGGAACTATTCCGGAGGTAATGCCTTTTCGGGACCGATGCGTTGCACGGTTCTTGATGCCCTGCATACTCTCTTTTCGTATATGCGTGATCACATGGGAGCGGCACAGCACAATATCACGTATTACAAAAACGATTCCCGGTATAATATCCCCAATCACAAGTCAGGCCGGCATGGTGTCTGCACAACGACCTCCTATTGGGAGGGAGCTGGTGGTGGATATGATGCCTTCGAAAGCATCTGGTACCCCGCGGCATGCGCCGCGATGGCTGAATTATCTGATCTATTGGGCGATCAGGCCTCCTCGGATGAGTACCGGAATCTTCGCGCCCTAGCGGATGCCGCTTTTAACACACGCTATTGGGGAACCTTCTTGGATGGTGGCCAAGCTTTTCAGCGTTATCATGCCTGTGAGGATTGGAGCGGTGGGAAGCATGATTTCGGATTCAGCTATGTCAACTTGGAAGCCGCTTCCCGTGGAATTTCATCGATAACTCAAGCACGTCAGATCCTCACTTGGCTGGACAATGGCCGTTGGAGTTCGAACAGTGGATCCACCTGGAATAAGAACATTTACTCTATATGGGAGGTTGCCCCTCCATATAATACTCGTTCGAACTCCACTTGGTTGAATGTCACCGGAACGCTTCCTTTTCTTGAAGTTCTAACAAATGGGGGCACACGCTTGGATGTGGCCGCGCGGGACCTCCATGTCCGGGCTGACAACCTCTCTATCGACAACGCTCATGAGCGGAATCTGAGAATTCTCTCGCGCTATGCCAGCCCGGACCGTCTTACCGGTGGCCGTACCGTGGATGATCCGGGGGGAAGGGGCCGGTGGCAGTTTCTTGGCCCCACGAATAACAATCTCGACTTCGAGGGATTTCGTGAAATCTTTACGAGCAACAGCATTCTTGGCGCATGGCAGCCCGTGGTCTATCTCGGGCTACATCACACAGCACTTGGCCTTCGCTTAAAACCACAGATTCCAAGTAGTCACTCGATGATGCATTTTGGCCACATTGGTTATTGGGGAGCTGTTTTCGATATCACCACTGAATCCCACCCTCTACCGGTACTGACAAATCTTGCTGGGACGGAAACTTACCCACTTTCTGCGGACGGATCAGCGGGAGAGACCTTCTTCCCGGAGGAACCATTCAACAAGGTG
>CAZORO010000339.1:0-6360 GCA_964581845.1 uncultured bacterium | reverse complement strand
TTTGCAAGCCAAAGCCCTTGATCTGATGCGGGTGTACCCAGTCAGACAACATTGATAACGATCATATCCTCTGAAACGTCAGGGTCTTACCATCGCCCCACGGGGGGAACTTCGGTTTAATTGACCACCCCCAAGCGAGGTGACTACAAGATGGAAAGAATGAATCGCAGGCGGTTTCTCCGGACCAGTACACTGGCCGCGACAGCTGGCATGTTGGGGAGTTCGGTCAGGAGAGAGATAGCAGCTCAACCGTCATCCGCAACCAGACCCAATGTCTTTTTTATTGCGGTCGATGACCTACGGCCTCAGCTCGGCTGTTACGGACACACCCAGATGGTAACTCCAAATCTCGATGCGCTTGCCAACCGTGGGATCCTCCTCACACGGGCATATTGCCAACAGGCCGTCTGCAGTCCGTCACGCACATCACTCCTGACCGGCTTACGGCCGGACTCAACCCATGTGTATGACCTAAAAACTCACTTTCGAGACACGATTCCTCAGGTAGTCACCCTTCCCCAACAATTTAAAGTCAATGGTTACTACACGCGCTCTTTAGGGAAGATATTTCATATCGGTTTAGATGATCCCGCTTCCTGGAGCGACCCATCCTGGTGGCTCCGGACAACTGGTTTCTATGCGAATCCTGAAACAAAAGCCCAACTCGATATGGTCAGGGAGAGGGAGAAAGCAGAAGGCCGCGATCCCGAAAAGAAACGTGGACCATCTTGGGAATCATTCGACGCCCCCGGGGAGGATTACCCTGACGGCCAAACAGCAACTCGTGCGATCGAGTCTCTAAATGAGCTGAAGGACTGCCCCTTCTTCCTCGCCCTGGGATTCTCCAAACCTCACCTTCCCTTCGTGGCTCCCAAAAAGTATTTTGATTTATATCCAGCTGATCGCATTCAAGTGGCGGACAATCCATTCGCTCCGAAAGGTTGTCCACCTGTGGCGCTGACAAATTCCGGGGAATTGCGCTCCTACTCTGATATTCCACCTCAGGGAGCATTAACAGACACAAAATCACTCGAACTCATCCATGCCTATTATGCTTACACAAGTTTTGTTGATGCGCAGATCGGACGAGTGCTGGATGAAGTCGAACGTCTTGGTTTACGCAAGAATACAGTTGTGGTTGTCTGGGGTGATCATGGATGGCATCTCGGAGATCATGGTCTCTGGTGTAAACATACGAACTTTGAAGCCGCCACCTTGTCACCATTGATCATCAGTTCTGTGAACCAATCGACCCCCGGAGTGAAGTGCCCAGCGTTGGTTGAATTCGTGGACATATATCCCTCGTTGTGTGAGTTGTGTGCTATTCCAGTTCCTGAAAACCTTGAGGGCTTAAGCCTGGTTCCATTACTGAAAGATCCCATGCGCCCCTGGAAATCCGCCGCATTCAGTCAGTATCCGAGGTCTAAGGGTAGCATGGGATATTCCATGCGAACCGGCCGGTACCGCTATACCGAGTGGCTGGATCAAGAGCGTAAACCCATAGCACGCGAGCTCTATGACCACGGATCCGATCCCGGGGAGAATGTGAATCTTGCGGATGATGGCAGTGTCCAGCCGCTGTTGTCTGAATTATCGAGTCTTCTTCACAAGGGATGGCGAGGGGCATTACCAGGGTAATATTACGACTCTTGATGAGCGGAGCCTGTTCTTCAGGTAAAAGGAATATGCGCGTCCGGTGGAATGTCTTCAGCCAAAATGTGAAATCCTGTCATACTACTCAATATCAATAGCCTTCCCTGTCCTGGCGGATTCATAGCAGGCAGTCAGGATCTTCTGGCTTCTCAAACCCACCTCGGGGCCAACCATCGGGTCCCGGTTGTCGAGAAGAGCACCGCTGAATTCCTCGATTTCCGCTTTGTATGTGTTTACCGGAGTTGGAGCAATGATAAAACCACTCGAAGCTGTGCGCGCCTGCCGGGCATCGTAATCGGACTCCTCCTCTTCAAGATATGCAGTCATCTCACCTGCTTCTCCTTGCCCGATCGTTCCCTTCGCGAGGATACTACCCCGCGAACCGTAAAGCTCGAGGACATTCTTGCTGCTATTGTCGGGAATACAAAAAAAGGCATCCACTGTACCAATGGCCCCATTTTCAAAGGATAACATCGCCACCGCGCTATCTTCGGATTCGTAACTGTGGATGGTCCGGTTCACGAAACAACTCACCCGTTTAATATGGCCATAAAACATTTCCAGCAGGTCAATGCAATGACCTCCCATGTCGATGAGAGATCCACCACCGCCAAGTGAGAGTTGTTGACGCCAGGCTCCTTCGATGGAGGGGTACCAGCATGAGAGTTGCGCACGGGCATAAACTGGTTGCCCAATTCTTCCCTCACGGATCATCTTGAGGGCTGCCTGGTGCTGGGTGTGGAAACGCATCATGAATGCAGTACCCAGTTTCACATCCATTTCCTTACAATCCGAGATCATCTTCTCCACTTCCCCGGAATTCATACCGAGTGGTTTCTCACATAACACGTTCTTTCCAGCCTTTGCGCAGGTCATCACATGACCATAATGCAGATGAACGGGTGAAGCCACGTAAACCGCCTGAATATCCGCGCTCATCAATTCATCGATACTGGATGAGGCTGTGCATCCAAACTCCGCGGCGACAGCCTTGTTGACTTCGTGATTGATGTCGTAAACCGCGACAAGCCGGACGTTCGAAGCCGGAACAATCCCCTCGGGAATCGTTCTTCTCTTCGCGATACCACCGGATCCAATCACACCCCATCCGATACTTCCCGCCATTGTGTTCTTCCTCCAATCCCTCAGACATGCCTCTCGTAGTTTTTGGTGTCGTAAACCATATTCAATCGCTTGTTATGCGGAATAGGCCTTGATCACCTTTACCAATGCATTCGCGATCTGCTTCATATCCTCCTCAGTGAAGGTGGGATAGGCGAAGCAGGTAAAAGTGTGGTCCTGGTGCCAAAGGGCATTGGGTATCTCCACCTTGGTGAAATCCACACTCTCGGGATTCGTGTACTCTTTCGATGTGAATGGAAAACCAGAATTACCGAAACCACGTCCTTGGGTAAAAGCTTTCTCCGTGTGACACTGCGGCCAGAAGACCTTCCAACAGGGCGCGCCCTCGGCTCCCGCCGCCGCCACGAATTGTTCGATGTCACAGCTCATGTTATCGATATCCAGTGAAAATGCCGTGACAAACCAGCCATTTTGGCGCTCCTCGGTGTCAACCGGCATGTACTTGATCTGAGTCAGCTCTCCCAACGCATCCATCAGGATGTGCGCGTTGCGTTTCCGGGCGGGGAGATTCCAGCTGTCGATCCTTTCGAGCTCGGCGAGACCGATTGCGGATTGCATCTCGGTCATCCGGTAGTTCCAACCGACCCGGTCATGGATGTAGGGGAGCTTCTGTTCAAGCTCCAAGAGGTTTAACCTTTCTTTGACATTATAGCCGTGGTCGCGGAAGCTGCGTGCCTCCCATGCCAGATTTTCATCATCGGTTGTGACCATTCCACCTTCACCACCCGTCGTGAAAGTCTTGTTCTGACAGAAGCTGCAAGCGGCTATGGTTCCCAGGGTTCCTGTCTTCTTTCCTTTGTATGAGCCACCGAATGCCTCGGCGTTGTCTTCCACAACGAAAAGGTTGTGCTTTTCCGCGAAGGCATTGACTCTGTCCATATCACAGACATTGCCGTAAAGGTGAACTGGCATAATAGCCTTGGTTCGCGCATTCACCAGCTTTTCCGACGACTCCATGCTGATGCAATGGTCATCGATATTGACATCGGCGAAGCGGGGAATGGCACCCGCTTGAACAATGGAGAAACTAGAGGCGATGAAGGTATAACTTGGCACGATGACCTCATCGCCGGGACCGATTCCAAGCGCCGAGAGGGCCACATGGAGAGCGGCTGTGCCGGAAGAAACACTGATGCCATACTTGCTGCCTTGCCATGCCGCGTACTTCTTCTCGAATTCCATACCTCGCGGACCAGTCCAATAGTTGACCTTTCCCGATCTCAGGACCTGTTCCACCGCCTTGATCGCCTTCTCGTCGAATTGAGGCCAACCGGTTAGCTGGTTGGTGACTGCTTTCGGACCGCCGTGGATTGCAAGTTTTGTAGACATGAACGTGCCTCCTGGGACAGAACAACGGGATATGAATGTCATCTGAGCAAGGATACACATTGGAGACCCACTCAACCAGATGGGTTCCACTGAACCGGTGCCTGGCCTAAGAGCAGCTAACAAAATGAGTCAGCCCGGTTTGGGAAGAAGTTGTAACAGATGAGGAAGCGACCGATGGAGAGGAACGCACGATGAATGTCGTCATGGTGTTCATTACGAACTCGCAGACTCCGGTATTGATGCAGGCAGAAAAGAATCCGCTCAACCACCCAGCGGGTTTCCCCAAGGCCACTGTCATGAGGAGTTTCGCGCTTGGCGAGCTCCGGTGTGACCTGTTGTGCAATCAGAAGGTTCAGTACCAGTTGAGAGTCATATCCCCGGTCACCCTGAACACACTTGGGCTTACCCTACAGTGACATGGGTCAGAGACCAGGCACTGCTGGATTACCTCAATTATTCGGGAGGTTTATCATCTCGGTATAAAATCTTACCGGTGATCTGATTCCATATCTAATCTCCCATATGACCACAAGATTCCCCATCTCGCGTAGACTTATGTCTTGAAAATACTTCTAAGCTCGCCCACGAGTTGCACTCGTGCGCGGAACCCTTCTGGCGGAGTTGTTCTCCGCCGGGGATTACTGCGGAGTATCGCCATGTGAGAGTGCAACTCCCATAGAAGGGCACGGTCCAGGAGTTCAACTCCTGGGCCAGCTGGGGTGGATGAACCAGCTTGTTGGGGCAATCTTCATACTTTGTGAGTGCCGCTACGCGGCATGGGAGACTGAACACCTTACCATGCCTATCGTCTTCACTACTGGTGGGAAGAATGAACTGGTTCCACCCCAAAGTATCCTGAGACTGGCCTTCATTCTGTGGAAGATCCAACCGGATAAGGACCTAAACTCAGCTCGATTTACTTTCCATGGAACACATATTAGATTTTGCACTTCATCATTCTTATCCATCTCACACAGAGATGGCCTTGGCCATTGGCCAGTTGGATGTAAATGGCGCTGTTTTTTGAGGGAATGAGATGCAAGGACGAATTATTCTCAAGCTGTGCTTTATCGCAGCTGGCTTGTTTCCAGCCATCATTTCATTGGCACAATTGGCCGAAGATAACGAGGCATCTAAACTTCGGGAAGAAGTTCGTGACAAAGGCTGGCTCTCATATAGTTCACGGAGTGACAATGGCACATGGGACGTCTTCTTGTCGCGTCCGGATGGTTCCCAGCGGCGTAACATCACCAATACACCCGATTATGAAGAAGCCGCCCCCCGTTTTTCGCCCGCCGGAGACAAGTTACTGTACCGTCGTCTCATAAAGGGAACCACCATCAACCATGACCAATATGGTTTTCAAGGACAACTGGTGATCGCCATGTCCGATGGAACAGAACCCGAAACCATCGGAGACGAAGGCGGCTATCCCTGGGCCTGCTGGTCTCCCGATGGTACTCAGATAGCCTGCCTCACCAAGAAGGGAATCCAGCTGATTCATTTGTCAAGCAAGGAGGTTGTCCATCAGTTTCCCCGCCAAGGAATCTATCAACAGTTGGCCTGGTCCCCAGATGGCCGTTGGTTCTGCGGCACAGCCAACCATGGAGGTGAGTATTGGACAGTCGTCCGGATGAACGCCGATACGGGTGAAGTGAATCCACTCCGTAGTTTTCAGAATTGCACCCCCGATTGGTATCCTGATTCGGCGCATGTGGTTCTTTCTTCCCGCCCCGCCGGTCAACCTGGAGCTAAGGGGTACGGCTACACACAACTGTGGGAAGTCGATGGAGATGGGAAGAATCACAAACTCCTTTATGGCGAAGACGGGCTTCATATTTATGGCGGTGTTCTCTCGCCGGATGGGAAGTATCTTATCTTCACTAGATGCCCTGATGATGGCGGCGGATCTGAGAAATCTGGTGGAACCATCTGTCTGATTCGAATGAAAGACACCCCCGCGATTGGAGGACCCAGTCCCGATCTTCGCAAACTCCACCCCGATGCGAAGACCGCGCCCTTGATTGAAATCGATAAAGGCTGGGAACCTCACTGGACATCAATGGAAGTCAAGACCACACCATGAAAAGAAATCCATACAATCCCGGCATCATTTTTATCATTCTTGGAATCTTCTGGGTTTCCTGTGGTGGACAACCCGGTACTGGGGAAGACTCGGAGGTCACTACCCGCGGTACTGCCGAAGTGACGGCCGAGCTTACAGAAATCCGCGGG
>CAZORO010000338.1:2940-6378 GCA_964581845.1 uncultured bacterium | reverse complement strand
ACGCGAGCACCGCAGATGACCGTTTTAAGGAGCGCGGGTCTTTGATGGTGCGTGAGATGGCGAAGTGCCAGGCGGCGCATGGGAATGGGTATCTGTCGGGATATCCCGATTCCTTTCTCGACCGGCTTGAGTCGTTGACAAACCTTCCTTGGGCCCCCTACTACAACTACCACAAAATCATGGCCGGATTGTTTGATCAGTACCAGTATTGCGGTAATGACCAAGCGCTCGAGGTCCTCAAGGGGATGGCGGATTACTTCATCAAACGAACAGATAAATTCACCCATGAGCAGCTCAACCACATCCTCGATCACACCGAGGAGGGAGGAGTCTGTGAGGCCTTCTGGAACCTCTACTCGGTCACCCAGCATCCCAAGCACAAGGCTCTCGCGGAGAAATTCGAGAAAAGCTCCTTCCTGGATCCCCTGGCACGCGGAGAGGACAACCTCGCCAAACGGCATGGGAATACCCACATCCCCCTGGTCGTAGCGACGATGCGTGAATATGAGCTTACAGGCAAGAGCCGTTACCTCTCACTCGCCTCCTTCTTCTGGGACCGGGTGGTTCGTGCGCGATCCTATGCCACGGGTGGGAGCACTGATGCCGAGGTGTGGGGCGAACCCTATCAGCTGGCCCATGCCCTCTCCACCACCACCCACGAAACCTGCAAAACCTACAACATGCTGCGCCTTACCCGTCACTTACTCTGCGCTACCGGAGATCCCATCTATGCGGATTTCTATGAACGCGCCTTCTGGAATGGCATCCTCGGAACCCAGGATCCCGAGACCGGGATGCTGGAATACTATGTTCCGCAAATGACTGGTTTCCAGCGCGTCTATGGCACTCCCACTACTTCGTTCTGGTGCTGCTATGGAACCGGGATCGAGACTTACTCCAAGCTTGGTGACAGCATCTATTTCCATGATGAGAATGGCATCCTGGTCAACCTCTTCATCCCTTCCACCCTGGACTGGAGTGAGAAGGGCCTCCGCCTGCGGCAGGACACCTCCTTTCCAGAGAAACCCAGTACAGCGATTACGGTTCATGTGGACAAACCCACTACCTTTACCCTGTGCCTTCATGTCCCTTATTGGGCGGACCAGGGAGTTCGCTTGACTCTGAATGGAACTCCGCTTGAGATCAGTGCTTCCACCACCTCCTTTGCCTCCATCGAGCGTGAGTGGAAGGATGGCGACCGGGTGGAAATGGAGATGCCGATGCGTCTCAGAACCGTGCCTATGCCGGATGATCCCAACCTGGTGGCCTTCGCCTATGGCCCGGTAGTGTTAGCGGGTATCCTTGAGACCGGTCTGCCCACGCTTCGTTCCGAAAATCCCAATGTCAGCCAAGGGGGCTTCCCGGACGAGGGGGAGGCCTATTACTTCTTTGCTGATACCCCGAATGACACCTCCATCCTCCAACCAGTCGAAGGTAAATCACTCACCTTTGTCACCAAGAACCAGCCGCGCGAGATCACCTTCAAACCTTTCTATCAGGTCATCAGTGAACGTTATGGCCTCTATTGGCCGGTCATTCCCCAAGGATCTGATCGTCAAAAGCTGTTGGATGGGAAGGTAGAGGAGTCACGCGGAGTATTTGCTCCGGATCCAGCTCGCGTGGTGGACATGGTTCAACCCGGCGATGAATCCTCGGAGAAAGAGCATGGCTTGGTTGTGGAGAATAGTGTTACTGGAATCCACATGAACCGTAAATGGCGTCATGCCGAGGGGCGTTGGAGCTGGACCTTGCGCGTGGCGCCGGATGGTCCCACCAACCTTCGGTGTGTCTACTGGGGCGCTGATCGTGGAAGGGAATTCGATATCCTGATCCAGGATCAGCTCCTTGCCACTGTGAAGCTGGAGGGGGAGAGTGGGAATCGCTTTGTACCCGTGGAGTATCCCATCCCCGGGGAGCTGACCAAGGGCAAGGAAAAGGTCACCGTGACCTTTGTGAAGAAGACCGGTTTCGCGGGTGGAGTCTTTGGGTGTTGGACTGTCCGGGGAGCACAATAAGGGGAGTCAATCCAATTTTTTGGATGCACTTGATGCAATGCCCGGAGTGGCGAATTCATTCACTTTTGACATGAGACAGTGAGATCATTCGTTGAAATGACACAAGGTGAATGAATTCGCCACTCTGGGTTGATGTCACTGCCACAGTTGCTCCAGCGCCTTGATCGCATCCCGGGTGTTAATCCTGACATCACCATCAAAATCACCCTCGCTTACACCGGTGGTCTTCCAGTTTAAAGCCAGGAAGGGCAGAGGCGGCTCGTCGCAGGGACCACCTGGCTCTGGCGCTAACTCTCCTTGGATCTGAATGCTGAAGGTCTTGCTGGCTTGTCCCTTGGGCACTTGTCCATCGGTGACAGTCACCTCGGTATACAAACCCGGTGTAGTGGATATCCCCTCACAAGGGTATCCACCCCTGATTTGGAGTCAATCAGAAGATGCGGAATTGCATTCTACCAATGATTGAAAGCGGAACAGCTGGAATGGTATCCTTTTGCCACATTACTTTGGGAGGAAAACTGATCCAATCAAGCGCCGGATGAAGATGGATCAGGGAGCGAAATGGAAATTAACCCAGTACACCTCCTCAATCACCAGATTGTCCGTGATCTCCCCTTTGGAGTGATTGTAGTTGATTGTTCCCTCAAGATCTGCGATTGGAATGGGTGGATGGAGCGGATGAGTGGCTTGCCCCGTGGCCAGGTGCAGGGAAAGGATTTTGAGCAGTTTCTTCCAGACCTTCCTCATCGTCAGGCTATTCCCAAGATCCGTTCCGTGTTCGAGACCGGCCGCATGGTCCGGATACCCTCTGACAAGGCGGAGCAGTTTCTCAATTTTTCAAAGGTTCCGAACTACTTCAAAGTCAAGTCCATGATTCAGGACACCGAGCTCCGTCCCCTCTTCGATTTCGAGGGGGAGGTGGTGGCGGTCTGCATTATCATCCATGATGTGACCGAGCGTGTCATGCGCCTGCGCGATTTGGAGAGTCTCAACCGGAGTTTCGCCATCGCCCACCGCGCACTGGAGGAGGCCAACCGGGTGAAGTCGGATTTCCTTTCCAACACCTCCCACGAACTCCGGACACCCCTCACCAGCATCCTCGGTTTTGTCGAAATTCTTGAGAATGACCTCACTGAATCCCGTCAGGAGGAGAAGACCTTTCTGGCCAACATCCGCGAGAGCGCCCAGCATCTCCTGGATATCATCAACAACATCCTACGGACCGCGGAGATTGAGGCGGGGAAGTTTGAAATGCACCTGCGCGGATTCAACCTGGGTGAAATCCTCTCCGAGGTGCTGGCGAAAACTTATCCAGCCGCCAGGCACAAAGGGCTTGAACTTAACATCGACTTTGATGATTTTAACCTGGAGGTGCTCGCCGATTACGATGAGTTAATGCAAGTGCTCTCAAATGTGTTGGATA
>CAZORO010000338.1:0-2930 GCA_964581845.1 uncultured bacterium | reverse complement strand
TAATGCGGTGAAATTCACCGATGAAGGGAGCATTCTGATTAAGGCCTGCCGTTCACCTGAGGATCCCGGTCAAGCAATGATCCAGATCCATGACACGGGATCAGGAATCGCGGCGGAGAACATGCATCTGGTTTTCGAGCCTTTCCGTCAAGCCGACTCATCCACTACCCGCCGTCATGGAGGCACCGGTCTTGGTCTTTCAATATCACGTTCCATGATGGAGAGAATGCATGGAACCATCGAGGTGGAAAGCGCGGGGGTTGGCATGGGAACCACGGTGACCCTCAAGATGGAAGCTGTTCCAGAACCCATGAACTAGACCATGGGGCGTTGAAACCTCCACCATGCCTTGACACACGCGCAAGCCCGCTCAATCCTTTTTCTCCATTCAAGGGAGGCCTGAAGGCTGACACGCCCGCGGCTGTTCCCGTGACCCCCAACGGGAAGAGAGGCGGACGTTCCCAATTACCCGAATCACCAAGGAGTGTGGAACATGTCCCAGAGACCATTGAATGTAGGACTCATCGGCGGTGGAGGAGGAGCATTCATCGCGCAACCGCATCAACGCGCGATTCATTTCGATGGAACCCGCCGGGTCGTTGCCGCCGCGCTGCATCCCGATCCCAAGATCGCCATGAATGAGGCCGCCAATTGGCCTTACCCCATCCAAGGTTATGAAAACTATGACCTCATGATCGCCAGCCAGAAGAAGAAACCCATGGGTGAACGCCTGGACTATGTTCTCATCGTTACCCCCAACTTTGTTCACTATGACCCCGCCATCAAGTGCATCAAGGCCGGAATCCCAGTTTTCTGTGAGAAGCCGCTCTCCCTCAACATGAAAGAGGCTGAGGGTCTGGTGGCGGCGGTCAAGAAGTACAAGGTGCCTTTTGGAGTGGCGCACACCTATTTGGGGCACTGGAGCACCCGTTTCTCCCGTTTCATCGTGACCAGCGGCCTTCTCGGCAAAGTCCGTTGGGCTGACTCTTACTATCTTCAGGGCTGGCTGGCCGGCCTGACCGAGAAACAGGGCGTCATGCAAGCCGAGTGGCGTGTCGATCCCAAACGGGCTGGCATCAGCTGCTGTGGTGGTGATATTGGCACCCATGCTCTCATGCAATTGCGCTATGTGACCGGGCTGGATGTGGTGGCCACGCGCGGATTCCTGGAGACTTTTGTGAAGGGACGTGCGCTGGATGACCACTTCACCACTTATAATGAGCTCAGTAATGGCGGGAAGGCTCTTATCCGCGCCAGCCAGATCGCGGTCGGGCACAAGAATGATCTCGGTATCGAGATCAACTGCGAGAAGGGAACCTTGTTCTGGCGTCAAGAAGATGCGGATAAAGTGACCATTTTCCTGAATGGCCAACCTGAAAGGACTTACTGGCGCAAGGAGGTTCAGCCGAATGATGGTTTCCTCAAGGATCTCCCAGCTGAGTTGATGGCGGAGCCCACCATCCCTTCGGGCCATGTTGAGGCCTTCCATGATGCCTTCGCACGTCTCCACCGTTGCTTCGAGGCCGATGTACGTGCTTTCAATGAGGGTAAACCCTGGAAGGCCGATGGCACCAAGTATGCCAATGTCGAGGATGGACGCATTGGGATGGCCTTCATCCAAGCCGCCGTCAAGAGCAGTAAAGCCGGTGGCAAGTGGGTTCAGTGGAAATAAGCGTCCTGTATTTCCGGGGCGCGTTCTTGCGCGCCCCGGTTGATTCCCCATGGATGGACTTCATGAAGTCGTTGCCCTGTTGAAGGGCTCTCCCCGGATCACGGTTTTAACTGGAGCCGGGATCTCCGTGGCCAGCGGAGTCCCCACCTTCCGGGATGCTGGAGGGTTGTGGGAAGGAGTGCGTCCAGAAGAGGTGGCGACTCCCCAAGCCTTTGCCAAAAATCCACGTTTTGTGTGGGAATGGTATCAGGTCCGCCGCGAGAGATCATTAACGGTCAAGCCTAACCGGGGACATGAGGTCTTGGCTGCCTGGAGCCACCGCTATGAGGGCTTCACACTGATCACTCAAAATGTGGATGGCCTTCATGAACGAGCCGGAACAAAAAATACCATCCGTTTCCATGGCTCCTTGATGGATGTGGGTTGCTGGGAAGAGTGCCCCCAGTCTCCCTACCGCTGGCGGGATGACACCATCCCCTTTCCCGAGCTGCCACCACCTTGTCCATACTGCGGTGGCATACTGCGTCCCGGTGTGGTCTGGTTCGGAGAGCCGATCGATCCGGAAGTGCTTCGCCTTTCCGATGAGGCTGTGGATTGTGACCTCTTCTTTACCATTGGGACATCCGCGCTGGTTTTTCCCGCCGCCGACCTGGTTTTCCAGGCCCACCGTCTCGGTGCTTTTACCGTGGAAATCAATCCTGAACCGACTCCAGCCGCCAGGGCGTTGGATCTTTCACTGAAGGGAAGATCCGAAGTGGTGTTGGATCAAATCGAAGCGTTGGTTGCCAGAGAATAGCTCCTCCCCTTGTCTGGTTCCTCCATTCTTAACCGTCCTTTTTCATCGAACCAGCCAGTCGCCCCTAATAAATGAATACCCCCGGGAAGTTTTGCTCCCCAGGGGTTTTTTTCACATGTTTGATCTCGAGTTGAGCCGGTAGGTTTAAGTAGGCTTAACGCCAGTAACTGAAGCTCCATGCTGGCCCGTAGCAGCCACCATAGACCGGACCAACATAAGCCGGGTAGTACGGACCAGGTGCATAGTAACCGCCATACACCGGTGGACCATAGATTGGGGGAGGATAGAAACCACCACCATAGAACCCTCCCCAATGACCATGATGACCATGGTGTCCATGTCCGTGACCATATCCGACTCCCCAGCCACCGGGACCGATACTAAAGCCCCAATGACTCCTTGCTTGCGCGGCATCCGGAACTACAACAATCAGGGCGAAAGCCGCCACCACTACCGCGGCCA
>CAZORO010000337.1:500-6388 GCA_964581845.1 uncultured bacterium | reverse complement strand
GCTCACTCCACTAGGACACGGGAAACCAATTTACAGAAAGAATGTTGCACCAACTGGACCTCGGAAATGGATTGGAGCACAGATTGGGATTACGTATTGAGTGGATCACAAGAGGAAGAATATGCTGGAATTGCCAAAGGTGTAGGTGATATTAATGGTGATAGCCACAATGATATCGTTGTTGGAGCACCTGCTTTTGATGTTGACTACCCGGAGAAAGAAAATAGTGGTAATGCTTATATTATATTCGGCCCAATTTCGGGACCTCCCAATGAAAGAGCCTTATCAAATTCTACACAGATATTGGGTTCCTCACATAGTCAGGGTTTGGGATTCAATGTGACACCTGTTGGTGATGTTAATGGTGATAACTTAAATGACTTCATTCTTTCAAATATGACTGATGCATCGCCAGGTAATGGGAGTAAATCATTTCTCGTTCTAGGACGCTCACAAGGGGATTGGGATATTTCTGCTGAATTTTACGATGAGAATGAGTATGAAAACGCAGTATATGCTACAGGAATTGGAGATTTTAATGGAGATGGAAAAGATGACTTTGCTATTGGGGCTCCTAATGGTGCTTGGGATTGGAAAGGTGAGGTTTTTATCTTTTTTGGCCGTTCATCTTGGAATGAGGAATATGATGTTGTCTATGATGCAAATCTCTCATTTATTGGCGATGTATATGACTTAATTGGGGATAGAATGGCAGGTGTTGGTGATATTGATGGTGATGGATATGATGACATGATTATCGCTGGTAAATACTCAGTCTATCTAATTTGTGGTAAGCCGAATGTCAAAAGTCAAGGGAGTAATAATTGTATGGATGTTTCCATTCTAGAAGCCGCTGATGCCTCATTCTATCGCCATTATGTTTATAATGGTGGATACTATTCGGTATCTGGAATAGGTGATGTGAATGATGATGGATATCCTGACTTCGCTATTGGAGATACTTACGCAGAGGATGGAAAGGGTGAAACATATGTTTTTTATGGTGGACCAGAATAAATACTAGGAAATATGGGAGTCTCTTTAATGAGTGTAGACCATTGAACAAAATGTTGGCGTTTTGGCAATAAATACAAAAGAGATTGCTCACCATTGGTGTACTGGCCCAGGTTTTTATCTGGGCCAGTCTTTTCTCTGAGAAGGTGATTCGTTAAGGGAAGCCGACTCTTAAGGATACGGATGGTGTCGGGTTTGAGTTGCTTATTCTCTCCCGTTGCAAACCAATACCATGTCTCCCGTGCTCATGGTGCCATTAGTGGGAGAGTAGGCTAACCCGCGTAAATCTCCGCTCTTGTTGATCCCAAGACAACTGTCTGGGCCGACACTAAGTATTGCATATTCCCCCTCCGATAAAGGTTTAGTTCGAGATTCAATTTGGAGAGGATGGCCAGGAAAAAACCGGTCGATGTAGTGGTCACAGACATTGGGAAAGAGTGGATCGTTGTCGAAGTAGAGATAGCCCGATCCCACCTCTCCGGCACTGAGTCCCACTTGCCGTCTGATGTCGGAATACAGATCAATAGGGATTTTGTTCATGTATTTGACTGGGGAAGTAAGCGGATAAAAAACCTCCTCGAAATACTTGTATTCATATATCGGATCCCTTCCAACTCCTCCAAATTTCCGCTTATAACGCTCTTGTGACTGGGTGGTTTTGTCATCCCAGAAATCGATCAATAGAACTCCCCGTTCAGTCCTAAAGGCCTCTACTGCGGTGAGGAGTGCTCGTAGGTCACCTTTGACTCGCGCCAGACGCGCGCGTGCTTGGGCTTCGAGGAAGTTGGGCAATGCGATAGCGATGAGAATAAGGATGATGGCAATGACAATTAACAGCTCAATGAGCGTAAATCCATGTTGGAGCCTTCTAAATTTTTTCATTATGTTCCTCCTCTTTTCTCCTCCGTGATTGTATTAGGAATCTTTGACGGCTGCAAAAAGTAGATTAGCGCTAATCCAGCCTATCTTACAAGTCCCTTTCGCCTCTTTGACAGCAGTTTTTTTTAGACCATCCACCTTTATGGAACTGGGTGCTATTCTCCACTATCGCGGATAACTTTCAAGTGTTCCGAGTGATGGAGACCATGTGCCATGGCCCTCTCCGCGATATCCAAATCTCACGCTTCACCTCATTCCTGACTGGGCAAGCCCTCTCAGGGTCGAAATCCTCTCCAGCCCGGAGTAACCTAACCTTATCATGCCATCCTCTCCGCTCTTTGTTTGTGGGAATCTCATGGAAGTCGATATCCTGGCCATTGGTCCTCATCCGGATGACATCGAGATCGGGGCAGGGGGCTCTCTCCTGCTCTGGCGGAGTCAGGGTTACCGGATCGGCTTAGTCGATCTGACACGGGGAGAGCTGGGAACTCGGGGGAATGGCGAGAAACGAATGGCCGAATCCCGCGAAGCGGCGCGTAGATTGGATGCCTCCTTCCGGGTGAACCTAGGGCTTACCGATGGTTCGGTGTGTGATGGTCCCCCTGAACGGGAATTTCTGGTCTCGATTCTTCGGGGAGCCTGTCCCTCGATTGTGGTGTGTAACCTGGAGGAGGGCCGTCACCCCGACCATGCCGCGGGGGCGCGCTTGACCGAGGCCGCCTTCTTCCTTTCACGCCTTCCCAAATACCAGACCGGCCAACCCTCGCACTCTCCCCAAGCCCTCTTCCACTATTTGATCCATGAGCAGGTAAAGCCCTCCTTTCTCGTGGATATCACACCGGTATTCGATGGTAAGTTCGATGCGATGCGAGCCTACGAAAGCCAATTCCTGGCGCCAGCCATTCCGGATGGTTACCGCCATACTGGGCTTTGGGACTACCTCCAGAATGTCCGTTCGCTTGGAGGGGCTTGGGGTGCTCAGGCGGGAGTGAAGGCGGCTGAGGCATTCGTTTCCTCGCGTCCTCTTGTGATAAAAGATATTGCCCCATGGGTGAAGGGGTAATCTCATTGTTGAAAAGGAGGTTAATAAACCATGCGGAGTCTTTTCACGGTATTGCTCATTACGTTGGTCTGTTCAGTATCCCTGGCACAGGAGGCTGCTCCTCCACCGGTGGCCACCACTGAAGGAGTCCAGTTGACGGTTTACAATGACAACCTCGCGGTGGTCAAAGACCGCCGCCGGATGGCCATTCCCGAGGGGCAGGGATTGGTCAAGTTCAGCGATGTGGCCGCCCAGATTGATGCCACCTCGGTCCATTTCGAGAGTCTGAGTGATCCCATTGGCACCCAGGTCCTCGAACAGAACTACGAGTATGACCTGGTCAACCCCACCAAACTCCTCGACAAGTATCTCGACAAGGAGGTCATGCTCCTCACCAAAGATCAAGCTGTGTATACAGGGACACTCCTCTCTCAAGCGGAGGGCCGCGTGATCCTCCGCGATGGGGAGGGGAAGCTCCAGGTGGTGACGGGGGGAGAGAACCTGCTGAAGGTTGAATTGGCCGGACTGCCGGAGGGTCTCATCACGAAGCCGACTCTGGTGTGGCAGACCTACTCCGCGAATCCGGGCAATCAGCTCTGCCAGGTCACCTACATGACCGCCGGTGTCAGTTGGAAGGCCGACTATGTGATGGTGGTGAACGACAAGGATACCGAGGTGGACCTGACTGGCTGGGTCACCCTGGATAACCAATCGGGCGCCACTTACAAGGATGCGCGCCTCAAGCTGATCGCGGGCGATGTGCACCGTGCCCCCGAACCCCGGCCGATGATGAAGAGGATGCGGGCGGATTCGGCTGTTTTGGCTATGGAAGCCGCTGCTCCGCAGTTCGAGGAGAAGGCTTTCTTTGAATACCACCTCTATACCCTTCAGCGCCCCACCACGGTTGGCCAGGCCCAGACCAAGCAGGTTCAGCTCCTCGCTGCCGCGGATATTCCCGCAAAGAAAATCTTCATCTATGACGGCTCACGGACCGGAAAGAAGGTTGAGGTGAAGGTGGAGTTCAAGAACTCCACGGAGAACCACATGGGCATGCCTCTGCCTAAAGGGCGGGTCCGGGCATTCAAGGCCGACAGCGATGGTTCCCTGGAGTTCATTGGCGAGGACCAGATCGATCACACACCCAAGGATGAGCAGCTGCGCATCCTGCTTGGTAATGCCTTCGACATCGTAGGTGAGAGGAACCAGCTCGATCACAGGGAGGTTTCGCGTGTGGTCTCCGAGGATACCTGGGAGATCAAACTCCGTAATCACAAACAGGAAACGGTGACTGTGACTGTGTCCGAACCCCAGTGGGGAGACTGGAAGGTGATCAAATCCAGTCATCCTGGCAAGAAGAAGGATGCCAAGACCTTGGAGATTCCGGTTGATATTCCTGCTGATGGTGAAGTAGTGATCACCTACACGGTCCAGATACGGTCATAAATGTCTGAGTTGGCTGAACGGCCCATATGGATGGGACTTCCCGTCTCCTGGATACGGGAAGTCCCACTCCTGATTCCCGCGATCGGTATCACGATCCTTGGTGTCTATCTCCTGTCGGGTTCCGAGCCGGACTATCTCCAGGGGTTGCGTCCTTGGCTGAAGCAGATGATTTGGGGCGGGTTGGGGGTTGTGTTAGCCCTGGCGGTCTCGCGTGTCCCCGTGTCGTGGATGATTGCCCTCGCTCCAGGTTTATACCTCTTAAATCTAGGATTCATCTTTGCGTTAAGGTGGATTGGGACAGAACGTGGCGGGGCTGTTTCCTGGGTGGATTTTGGTCCGGTACGGTACCAGCCTTCAGAGACGATGAAGGTCTTTACGGTCCTTTTTCTGGCATGGATCCTTAACCCACACAAGACCTTGCCAGGGTTCCGCTCATTCCTGCTTTCCACCTTGGCCGCCGCTGTTCCCGCCGCCTTGATCCTTCTTCAACCTGACCTGGGAACAGCCTTGGTGTTTCCTGGTATCTTGTTGGCCTCTTTGTATGGTTCGCGAGTTCCAAGGCGCTATCTCACGTTGATCCTGGTGCCCATCTGGGCGCTGGTGGCTCTGCCGGGAGAGATATTGACCTGGGTGATCTGGAGTTCGGGGGTAGCGCTCTGGCTTCTTCTGATCGCTTGGCGCGGTGAGTCGCGTCCGCGCTTGGCGCTCTTCTTCCTGGCCCATTTACTCACGGTGATCTTTGTCGTGGAGGGTGTCAAGCCGCTCTGGAATCACATGCTGAAACCTCACCAGCGAGATCGCTTGGCTGGTTTTATTGAACGCAAGGGTGGCGAGGCCAGCGAACTCAGCCCCGCCGCCTACCACCTGCGTCAATCGCTCATCGCCATCTCCTCAGGAGGTCTTCTCGGTCAGGGTCTTGGCGAAGGACTCCAGAGCAGCCATGGTTTCATCCCAATGATGCGGACGGACTTCATTTTTGCGGTTCTTGCCGAGGAATTGGGCTTTATCGGTGCCATGATCCTCTTTGCCTTGATGATCCTGCTCTTACTTGAATCGATTCGTTACGCCGCCCGGGCTGATACATGGCGCGAAAGCACCGTGGTGTTTGGAATCATCGGTCTCTGGCTGACACACACCTGCGTCAACCTGGGGATGACCATGGGGCTGACCCCCATCACCGGCATCCCCCTTCCGTTCCTCTCTTATGGGGGAAGCTCATTGCTCTCCAACTTCCTGGCTCTGGGAGTGATCATTTCAGTTAGCCGGAGATGCCGGAGGCCGGAGGAGTAGAACCCCCCCCACCCCAACCCTCCCCCGCAAGGGGGGAGGGAGTTTCCACCCCCTGCCTCCTAGGCTCCCTCCCCCCTTGCGGGGGAGGGTTGGGGTGGGGGGGTGAGTAATAACATAACAAAAAAGACTCCAGCTGGCCCTAATCCGGCATGAATTGGCTCTTCGCAGTCAGTCCCAAGCAAAACTCAGTGAGAATCTCTACCGCTGCCTCGAGATCATT
>CAZORO010000337.1:0-490 GCA_964581845.1 uncultured bacterium | reverse complement strand
CTAGGGGTGTGCATGTAACGCAAGGGAATTCCGACTGTCCCAGTCGCTACACCTTCACGGGTGATCTGCATACTCCAAGTGTCATTACCAACACGTCCCGGCGCGGCATCCAGCTGGTAAAGGATCTTACCCGCTTTGGCGGCTTCGACCAGCAGACGGTGGACCTCCGGATTTACCGATCCCCCACGTGGAAGCGTGGGACCAAGTCCCAGCTTAATCGATCCATACTTTCGCTGATCCATACCAGGACTGTCGGTTGCATGAGTGACATCGATGCAAATCGCTGCTGCAGGATTGACGCCATAGGCCGCAGTGACCGCTCCACGTAACCCCACTTCCTCCTGCACTGTTGCCACGGCCACCACACAAGCTCTGAGTTTTTTCCCTCTCTTTGCGATGGCCACCAGAGTCTCAGCGGCCACGAAGGCTCCGGTACGGTCATCCAGCGCCCGCGATACCACCAACCCGTTTTTTAACTCCTGGTAACCCA
>CAZORO010000336.1:0-6393 GCA_964581845.1 uncultured bacterium | reverse complement strand
CCAAACCAGGAGTCGGTTTGCTCGATCTTCTCCATACCCCTCAGATCTCCGGTTGGAACACTAATGGTTTCACGGTCCACTTTGCTGGTTTTTGGGTCATAACGGAGATACGTCAACTCAAGGTGTTTTCCCGCTGGATGCTCCTCCAGGGCACGCTGAAATTGATTAAGGTGCGGAATCGGGATTCCATCAATCTCTATCAGTAAATCACCCTTGCGCAGCCCATACTGGTAAGCTAAGCCACTCTCATCCAGGCTGGCTGCAATCAATCCCTCTACCTTGTTCTTGGAGAGACCCAGACGGCGTGCTTGACCAGAGTCGATATTCTCAAAGGTTTTCTGACTGACATATCCAATCCCGAGACGTTCCTCCAGTGAAACAGTTCCCTCAATAAACTCGTTGTAAACCTGGCGGACTCTCTCCACGGGGATAGCGAATCCAATCCCATCGGATCCACCACCCTCGGAGGCGATCAATGTGGTCACACCGATCAGCTCTCCACGGATATTCACCAGGGGGCCGCCGCTGTTGCCACGGTTGATCGCGGCATCGGTTTGAATCATCCCGAAGTAAGGTTTTCCACGCCCACTCACATTGATGGTGCGTTCCACCGCGCTGACAATCCCTGTTGTGACACTATTCTCGAAAGAGAGCGAGCTGCCGATCACCACCACGGTTTCCCCGATCATGAGATCACCGGTAGTCCCCCAGTCGATCTCACGGTAGGGTGGCATTCCCTCTTCGCCCTCGTGATCAATTTGAAGAACCGCGATGTCAAAATCGCTGTCCACACCAATCAAGGTAAGATTATGAACCTCACCATCGGAGGTGGTGCAGGTCAGCCGGTTGGCATCGGCGACAACATGCGCATTACTGACCACAGTTCCCACTTGATCGACAATGATTCCAGAGCCGGCAGAGGTATAGACCTGTTCCTGGTAGAGGCGGTCTCCAAGACCCCGGAAGCCAAACCACATGGCATCCAAGGGATTCACCGCTACTGTCTTTTTCACATCGGTGCGAATGGCCACCACGGATGGTGTCACCTTAGCCACCACATCGACAACAGGAGTATGCCGGTCATGGTCGAGTGGTTTGGCATCTGTGGGATGAAGAATTCCCATCGCCAGTGCTATCATCAGGAGTGTACGTTTCATCATAGGTCTCCATGAGACACAAGTCTTTTCACAAAACCTGCAGATTGGGTGCCAACCAGTCTTCCGCTGGTGTTCCACTCTGGGCAGTTCCTAACCGGCTCACAATACTGGTTATAGAGTGGTGAGATGGAAAGAGAATAATTCTAGTTATTCAACAATGAGGGGATGCTGTCTCTGGAGGTGAGCCGAAATGGCACAGTCAAGAATCACCGGGATAAGGCTAAAACAGATCATAGGGGTGACGTTACCCCCTCAGTATTGTTGCGTTTCTCCACAATGGGCTATTAGAATCGCCCGGTTTATATGGGGAGCGGATATCCCTTTTTTCAATTATCCACGAATGGAGGCATGAAAAGAAGTATGTCAAAACCAAGTGTTGTGTTGATTGCCATCATGGTAGTCGGCGTCGCGTTTTCACCCCTCGGCTGGGTGGGATCCACAAACGCACAGGAAGCAGGCTCGCCAGCGGCTGGAGCCGAGATCAAGAAAGCAGAGGACACTCATTTGCAAGTTTCCATGAATACCAACAAAGGGGTCATCATGATTGACCTCCTCCCTAATACGGCGCCACTGACTGTTGCAAATTTCGTGAATCTTTCTCTCCGCAAGTACTATGATGGCCTTACTTTCCACCGTGTCATCGCCAACTTTATGATCCAAGGGGGGGATCCCACGGGAACCGGGCGTGGTGGTCCGGGCTACAAGTTCAAGGATGAGTGCGTTCCAGAACTGAAGTTTGATAAGCCAGGTTATCTTGCCATGGCTAATGCGGGTCCAGGCACAAACGGCAGCCAGTTCTTTATCACCCATGTCCCAACCCCTCATTTGAATGGCAAGCACACCATCTTTGGAGTGGTCAAAGAGGGGCAGAACATCGTCAACACTATCCAGCAGGGTGACAAGATTGAATCCATTGAGGTCAAGGGGGACTATTCAGCTCTCTTTGATGCCAACAAAGCACAGCTGGATGAGTGGAACAAGATCCTCGATAAGAACAAGAAGTGACCATTCCTTTCATTTCAGCCAAATAGGAAATCCACATGGAACCCCAGTCTGGAGATCGTTCTCCGGATTGGGGTTCTTTTTCAGATGGAAGTGGAACTCAAAGGTCAATTCGCATGTTGTGAAGGACAGTTACGAGCGGGATGACAATCAAACCAGGCAAACGCCGCTGAAGAGATTCCCTCATGTCCGCCTTCAAAGATTGTGATCCTTGAAGGACCCGCTGTACGGCGCAGAAAGATCTCCCGGCCAAATGTTGAGTCATTCACCATGTCAGATGGAGCTGGTTGTTCCAACCGCCCATTGAGACGGGATAACTGGCTGATCTCTTCCTCACTGATGAGACTACTTGGCTCAATGGCACGCGCGATTTCATTAAAGGCTCTCAGAGAATGAACGATGGGTACGGATCCCTTGTGTCCATCATGACGGCCAGCAGCTAGATCCAACGGGACACGAACTCCATTGGCAAGAAAGGTCAAAGGGGAACGTTTCCGGTACTCTTCATCAATTTCTTTGCTTGCACCGGGTGGGCCTCCCATACTCTGAAGCATCATCTCGCCATACTTACCGCCAGAGTGGATTCGGTACCACTCTTTGAGATCGCTGATACCGGCCCAGGCACTCGCGGCTGTCCAAATATCAGGATGACACCCCACCATCAACATCGCCACGTGACCACCGCCAGAAACACCACCGAGGTAAACCCGGCCAGGAGCCACACTGTAATGCCGTTTCACCCATTGCACGGCATCCAGTATGTCTGTTTGCGCCAGATTTGAACCGCAGGCTTCGGGCCTGTCGTTTTTCCCCCGGAAATTCGGAAAGAGATAGAGCCATCCACGCTTCTCCGCCTCGGACTCCCAATCAGGCAGGCGTTGTTCAAGGCCGCTACTCCAGGAATGAAGAGCTACCACAAGCGGCACGGCGGAAGCCGAATAAACATATCCTGAAGGCAGGATCAGGTAGGAATCCTGGGGCGAGCCATCCAGCGTACTGACAACCTGAATCCTGTACCGGCCTGGCTGAATGGGGAGTGGAGCATCTTGTGCCAATCCCCTCAAAGTTACACACCAGATTCCAAAGAAAAAACTGAACGCCAGTTTCACGGCCAGATTCTCTTTGTAGAGCCTCATTTCAGACTTCATCCGGGAATAACGATGGCCAGATCCGGATCTAGCAACGCGGAACATCAATGTCTCTACTCATGCCGAAGAGCCGCGATGGGATCCATCGCGGCGGCCCTGTAAGCCGGATAGATGCCGAAGACGATCCCAATCATGATGGAGATCCCAAAGGCCCCCATAAGCGACCAGGCGCGGATGATGGTTTGCATCTCGGCGAAGTAGGTGATCAGGAAGGGGATCAGGATCCCGATCGCCAAACCGATCAAACCGCCACTACCTGAAAGCATGACCGTCTCGGTGAGGAACTGCACAATGATGTCCCGCCGTTTGGCTCCCAAAGCACGGCGGATTCCGATCTCACGGGTCCGCTCGGTGACGCTGGCGAGCATGATATTCATGATGCCAATCCCACCCACCAAGAGGGAAATGGCGGCAATCGATCCAAGCACGATGTTGAAGATTCGTTTGGTGCGTTCCGCCTGGCGGAGGAGCTCCAAGGGGACCACGATTTCGTAATCGACATCTTTGTGGAAACGCTTCAGTAGATCACGGATGACCTCGGAGGTGGGCATTACCTCCGAGAGATCCCTCACCTTGGCGATGATCTCATGCAGTTCGACCTTCTCCATGTTGAAATTTCCAGAGCTGCGATTAACAATCGTATCACCGAAACGGGATCTCGCAGCGGTTAATGGGATGTACAGGTTCAGAGGAGCCGAGCCTGTGGAGTTGCCGGAATTCGCGCTGGTAGCGCCGGACTTCTCCATCACTCCCACCACCTTGTAAAACTGTCCCTTGACCTGAACCACCTCACCAATCGGGTCCCGGTAAGCGAACAGCCTCTCCGCGAGCTCGTAGCTGAGGACACACACATTCTTCTTATCATCCATCTCGATCTCATTGATGAACCGGCCATGCGGAGAGACTTTCTGATTTGCGATCTCCGGGTACCAAGGAACCACTCCCATCACGTTGGCGTCAAGCATCTTGGAACGGAAAACTACATTGGCGCGGATATTCCGTGACGGCACCAGGATCTCCACCGACGGGATAGTGGCGCGAATCCGTTCGGCGTCCTCATACTTCAATCCATATTCCCGCAACATGTTGGATTCCGTGTTGACGGTTTCCTTGCTGGGGGGTTTAACGCTCTTGAGGATGATATTTTGGCTTCCCAGCTTGCGGATCTGTTCTTGGGCCTCGTAACTGGCTCCCTCGCCAATGGCCAGCATGGCGATCACTGAGCAGACACCGAACACGATACCGAGGACAGTCAGGGTGGAACGCAACCGGTGGCGCCAGATGTTGATCATGCCAAGGATCAGGAGGCGTTTGCCAAAGGCGACCATCAGGAGCCCATCCCCATTTTTGTGTTGTCTGAGACCACCCTTCCATCTCGGAACCGGATTGTTGCCTCGGTCCGGCGGGCGACATTCTCGTCATGAGTCACCATGATGATGGTTTTCCCCGCCTCGTGAAGCGAATCAAGAATGTTGAGAATCTCGGCGCCTGATTTGGAATCGAGATTACCAGTCGGCTCATCCGCGAGGATCAGTATGGGATCATTGGCGAGAGCGCGGGCGATGGCCACGCGTTGCCTTTCACCTCCGCTCAGCTCGCTAGGATGGTGTTCGAGACGGTGCCCCAGTCCAACCCGCTGGGCGAGCTCGGCGGCACGGTCCCGGCTCTCGCGTTCATGAACCCCTTGGTAGAATAAGGGAACCTCGATGTTCTCAATCACGCTCAACTCGGAGATCAGGTTGAAGGACTGGAAGATAAAACCGATGCGGGTGCAACGGATCTCGGAGAGCTCATTGTCGGAGAGTGTGGAGACATCGTCTCCCCCCAGGAGATAGGTTCCGGAAGTAGGTTTGTCGAGACACCCCAGCAGATTGAGGAACGTGGACTTCCCGGAGCCGGAAGGCCCCATGATGGCGACATACTCGCCCTCGCTGACGGTGAGGTTCACCTCACTGAGGGCGATCACGGGCTCTTCCCCCATCTGATACCACTTTTCGAGGTTAACGGCCTGAACGATCGACATGGGCGTTCCCCAGCTCCCCCTTACTGGGGTGAAGTACCCATATGGACTTTAGATTCAACTGTGCCCGCAGGGGCATCTTTAGGGCTCTCCCCCGGTGGTTCTGGAGGCACAGGAGCAGCTTCCGCTCCCTTGACTCCCGGTGGACGCCGCCGTTCACTTCCTGGGCGCGGACCCTCTTCTCCATCCGGCGCATCTTGAGAAATACCTTCAGGTCTCATCGAACCCTCAGGTCGACGTCTCCGTTCGCGTGGACGGCGATCTCCCTCGCCGGACGAAGGGTGAGCTTGCTCTCCGGGAGAGATGGAAACAGCCTCAGTTCCAGGAGCACCAATGACGGAAGGACGATCCCCACTGGGAACGGCTGGAGGCATTCCCTCTCCACCTGGTGGTGGGGGGTATGATTCCGGGCCTCTTTCGCCTCGCGGACGGCGTGGACGGTCCCCCTCAAAGGCCAGTGGAGGTCCCCCTGCCTCCTGTCCGGGAGGCGGTTGAATCCCTGGCCCGGGAACCTGATCCGGTGGTCCTCCCCCCTCGCCGGCTGGACTGGGAGGTTGAGGTACCTGGGGTTGCTCCGCAGGCAGTTCCTTACCCTCCAGGGTCTCTCCCTCACGTGGTTTCAAGGCAAAATCACCCTCTACCTCCGGAAGAGTGAAAGCGGTCATTGCCACCTTCTCACCTTCCTTCAAACCCTCCTTGATTTCCACAAATTTATCGTTGTAATCCCCAGTTTTAACCTTGCGGATCTCCATACCTGATGAGTGAACCACCTGGCAGTAACTGTCGCTGCCCCGGCTTTGAACTGACTGCACCGGGACGAAGAGAACATCTTTCAGCTCGTTGATGATGATGCGGATCTGGGCGGTCATCCCAGGTTTGAGATCCACAGACCCTTTTGAGATGGTGATGTCGGTTTGGTAAACCTTGACATCAGGACTCATCCAACGGTCACGCGAGTCAGGAAGAACGGCCACTTTTTTGACCACGCCCTCAAAAACCTGGTCTGGGATCGCCTCGACAGTGACAAAAGCTCTCTGACCCTCCCGTATCCGTGCGATCACGGACT
>CAZORO010000335.1:0-6428 GCA_964581845.1 uncultured bacterium | reverse complement strand
CTTCAGGGGGTGAGATATCTGGAAAGGCGTTGTATTTGTAAACATGCTCGATATAGAGCTCGAGCTGGTTCATTTTCGCTTCAGCGAGAATATCAGCGAGCCGCTTCAGCGTTTCCGTGGTGGGGACTTGCCCGCGTGAAATATCTTGCTGGGCCCCACGGTATTTGAGTGATGGCCAATCCTGGATGACGATGCCAGGCAAGATCGTTCGATCAGTTGCCATTTGAGAGAGCGTGGTTAACGCATATCTCAACCCAACTTCCGATCGTCCCATCAGAACCACGCCGGAACTATCCACCATAAGCACATATCCCTGCTTCCCCAGATTCTCAAAAATGACAGCATCCACGCCAGCCGTGGGTGGAAAGTCTTCAATACGGTCCGCTAAAGCAAGCCTGATAACCGGTCCCGGCGAAGGATGAGCAAGGAGGGGCAGATTTACCCCCGATGATGCGGCCAGGCGGTCCGCCGCCCATTGCGCTAACCTGTTTGTGGTTTCAGAAGCATCCGTTTCAATTCCTTTACAGGAAGCCAGATCGAAGGAGACACCCGGCAAGGCTCGAACTGCCTTGGGTTGTGCCAGGATCCATGTGTCAAGAGAGGTTAATAATTTGGCCACGGATTCCGGGGTGGAGGCTTGAATGGCCTGGACGCCGGATTCGACGGCAGCCAGGGGGGAAATGACTTGCATGGAAGAACTCTCCGCTATTACCCAAAATGAACCCCAGAATGTAATAAGCCAGGAAATGAGAAGGAATAATCCACCTTTCATGCCAACACCCCCTGATAAAGTGTTTGTTATTCCGGGGATGATACAGGATATGAGTTTCCGAGGGGAAGCATGTCTTTTGAGTTGGATGGAGAAAAAGAGGAGAGTTGATGGTCCCATGGATTCCATCATTCTGGAATACTGTTAAGATATTACAGGAGGTGTGAATATGCGGCTTGACTATTGTTGTATCCTTATGTCCGTTTTTATTACAACCATCTTAATGACGGATATAGCCTTTGCCAGCAAGGGTGGAAAAGTGGTCATTGAACCACAGGCCGCTTCGATAGTCCGGTCTTTCACCCAAGCCATTCAAGAAGAGCATTGGGATCAGGCCCTTTCCCTTTGCGGGGAGTCGATTCAAAAGGAGGCTGTGAAAAGCGCATCGGCCGAAGGCTTCCTGAAGAGCTTGGTTCCATTACCAGAAATCCTGGGGAAGGTTGGAGTCTGTCGTCTTAACCCAAAACATGCTTACACGTACTTTGTACGTCTCGGACCGGATCCAACGGGAGAGACTGGCACTTGGAATTGGGCGGTACGTGCCACGAAGGATGGAAACTGGAGAATTCATCTACCAAGCCTTTCGATTGATGAGTGGCGTAAAGAGGAATTGGCAGCCATCCAAAATGAGAATGAGTGGCTTGTAAGGGTGAAACATGAGATTGCTGAGATCCGGCCATTTGTAAAGACCATCCTGAGCGCTACTGATTCTGTTTTCGAACGGGGTCAACCCATCTGGTTTAAACTGTGTGTCGAGAATCAATCTGAAAAGCTGTTGTATTATGATAATTCTCAGGCAACAGTGAATGGTTCCATGACCATTGCTCAGCTCAACGGTGAACCTGTTCCATACATTGGCCCAACTTATCAGACGGGAATGCGAAATATTGAGTTGCCTCCTCATGAATCGAAGGTAGTGTTTGACAAAATGGATCTTGGCATCATGTATCCATTGCGTGAGCCTGGGACTTATCAGGTTCAGTTCAATGGCGTTGGTTCGTTTGTCTGGCTCAACGATCCCTATGTGAATCCAGTAAAAAGACCGTCGAATACTTTTGGAACCGGACCGAAGTCATCCTCACCCCCAGAGGAAGAGAAATACCGCCACTGTCCCATTGCTGATCGGATACCTTCTAACACACTTACGTTTACCATACGATAGAATAGATCTTCAAATTATCGCACTCTCGAAATGGACGTCTCTTGATAGGAGTGATCACTGCCTTTGACTGAATGTTTGTTTAAGAAGGGATATGCTTCCATGGTCCTCCCCCTGGTATTGTCTCTTGTGCTTTTTTCCCAGATCGCAATGGGTGCTGAACCGCAGGAAGACTCACCAATGAAACCCTCCCTTCGTGATATCGTGGGCATCAACCACATCAACTCCATCTATCACCTGACGGATCAAGACTACATCAATGAAGGCGCGGACCGAATTCTGGAGCTTGGCAGCCGGGTGATCAAACTCATCATCCGGGATCAACTGGAGAAGTACTACTCCTTCAACACCGCCTGGCCCGAAATCAAAAGCTTGACTCAAGCCGCCGAGACACCTTACTTCCAGAAAGTCTTCGCCAAACCTTTCACGACTTATGTGCTGATGACCTTCGCTCCCGGACACGATGTCCACTATTTCATCAATGGCATGACACCAGAGGATGTGGAGCGAGAACGAAAGACCTACTACGATTTCACCAAATATCTGCTCACCCGCTACAAGGGAACCGGAAAAACCTTCGTGTTCCAGAATTGGGAGGGGGATTGGGTGTTAACTCCACCTCCCTTCGATATCGAAAAGAGGCCAGAACCGAAATCAATTCAGGGTATGATTGACTGGCTCAATGCCCGTCAGGATGGTGTCTCTAAAGCACGTGAGGAGGTGGGGATGGAGGGTGTGAGGGTTTTCCATGCCGCCGAGGTGAATTTGGTCGAGAAGGCCTGGCTGGGGCATCCCACCGTGACCAATGATGTTCTGCCAAAAACTCACTGCGATCTGTATTCCTATTCCGCTTACGACACCATAGCGCAAAGCGAGGAAAAATTCCGTAAGGCGCTGCATTACCTTGAGGATAAAGCCCCCGACAGCTCCGAATTCGGATCGAAGAACATCTATGTCGGCGAATTCGGCTGGCCGGAGAATCTGGTAGGGGAAGAAAAGCGCGCGGAGATGATCCGTTATACCATCGAAACCTCGCTCGAACTCGGCGCTCGCTATATTCTATTTTGGGAACTTTACTGCGATGGCCTCAAGGCCCCTGTTGAGGGACGCCCCATCCGCAATGACGACATGGCGGGCAACTGGCTGCTGCGCCCCGATGGAAGCAAGTCAGCGGCGTGGACGTATTTCGAAATGCTTTTCAAGACAGATGATGCCAAATCCACGAATCAACACTGATGGATGCCTCCCTCCCCCTTGCGGGGGAGGGTTGGGGGGGATTGATTCCGCTAACAGCAAGAATATTCCTCTCTCACTCCTTCACCACCAATGTCCCTACATCCGTGACCTCATTTTCCTTGATCTGATAAGTGGTGGGTTCGGAGGAGAATGGGATTACATATCCTTCCCCATCGGAGGGTTTCATACCCATGAGGCTGTAACTCCCAGCGGGCAGGTCATTGATCTCAAAAACGCCATCAGGTCCAACCTTGGCGGATCCTTCCGCAGGTCCACTGGTGAAATCAGCACGTCCGCGCGCGGTTACTGTCGTCAAGCCTGTTGAGGTTTCTCCCTTGTAATTGGTGAACCGGCCCCGCAGAGTTCCACCCTGGATCTTGGTCAAACGGAAAATAATTGGATTAGGGGTAGAAGGGGGTTGGAATCCTATCCCGGCTTTTTCAGATGGGATCTTTTCAATGATTGTTGGAAAAGTCTGGTATCCTTTGGCCAGGCAACGGATGATTGCATATCCTCGTGGCAATCCCCCGGTCACTACTTCCCCGGTGCTGTTGGTCCGAAAGCGCGCTTCATGGGTTTCTCTAAAGGTATAAACAATGCCATCAATGCCCATCGCGCGTGTGATAAAAATGTGGGCATTGGAAACAGGGTGTCCATCAAGATCTGTAACCCGGATTTTCTGGTTCACGCTTTGTGAAAGTTCGATGATGGTTTCTAGGTTGGTCGTGTCATTTTCATTGTTCACATTCCACAGACGAGTGGCATAACCCTCAGCCTTTACTTGTAGCAGCGGAACAGGTCCGGGCAATCCCTTCAATACGAAGTGTCCAGTTTCATCAGCTTGGCATGAGGGTAGCGCCGTCTCTCCCCATTCCCGTGTAGCCCCAGAGACAACCGCCCCGGCAATCCCTTTGCCGGAAGCCATGTCGCGAACTAGACCATGTACCTCTATTCCGGTTTTGTCAGCTGAAGACTGTGATTCCGCGCGTTTATCAACGACAGTAAGGTTATCTGGTATCTTTAGTTCCTCCCATACAACTCCACCCTCTCCCACTCCTACCGTCATATCCGGTGGAGGAGGGAGATCGCCACTACATTGATCTTTTGGGTACAAATCACTCATTGGATTGTTGTAGAGCAGATGCCAACTCTCACGGTCCCAGACATGCAGCATCCAAGGGATTCCCGGTTCGTTGGCCCGTTCCTTCTCCAGAGAGGTCCAAGTCACTTTGGGGCCTGGCGGATCGGTGAGAATCAAGATGAGTTGGGGGGCCTTGATCCGTGCGAAGATTTCGAGTGCCTGATTGATTGCTTTTGTATCCGCTGATTTGAAGGAGAAGTGGTATTCACCTCCTCCAAAAGGCGGGCCTATGGAACAACTTAATCTGTCGGGTAAATTGGCCACATCCACCGTCCCCTCGGGCCAATGAGCTTTAGGTAATGGGCTATTTCCACTCATTACAGTAATCATCCCCAATGCAACCGGTGAAACCAGAATAAGTGGGCATACCGTTAAAAGGACTCCACTTGCAACGAAACTCTTTGATCGCATTGTGAACCTTCCTTTTTACTGACCCCAATGGAATACCTCCTATCCGTGGCCGTGTCGAGAGAGGTATCCTTATGTTATTCCCACCGCCCACTCATCTACTCCGGTTTTGACAACAAGAGGCAGGAGGCGTCTCAAGATGGAAAAGATAAACCGCAGAAGATTCACTCAGAGCACCATTGGTTTTGTGGGGGGTGCACTCAGTACCCTCTCCGCCTGCTCCTGGGGCGAGGAGGGAGCTGCCGATATGGTTCTAACCGGCGGCGCCATCGTGACCATGGATGACAGTCATCCCCATGCCGAAGCCATGGCGGTCAAGGATGGCTCCATCCTGGCCGTGGGAGCGAATGAAGAGATCCTGAAATACGCTGGGAAGGGAACCAAGAAGATCGACCTTGCCGGGAAAGGAGTCAGCCCAGGGATTATCGATGCCCACAGTCATCTGATCTCCTTTGGGCATATGCAGCTTCATTTCGTCATCCTGCGTCCCCCCAAGATCAACTCGTTTGAGACCCTCAATGCCGAGCTGGCGAAGGCAGCCAAGGAGAAACCGGCTGGGGAATGGATTGTGGGACGCGGTTTTGACACTTTCAAGGAAGGACGTTTCCCACGCCGTGAGGAGATCGATGCCGCGGTTCCCAATCACCCTGTGCTGATCATCCACTGGGGCGGCCAGTTTGGTGCTGCTAATACCCTGGCACTTCAGAAATCTAATCTGCTCAAAGCAGATGTCCAGGATCCCTATGGCGGGAAGTTTCTACGAGATCGCAAGACTGGTCTTCCGAATGGAGTCCTGATCCATTACCCGGCCATTTATTCGGTTTATCAGCCGGAGCCCACACCTTACGAGCAGATTGAGTGCGCGGAGTGGGCATTTAAGGAATTTTCCAAAGTGGGCGTTACCTGCGTCCATGACAATTTCACCAATCCACGTCATGCCCCCACTTATGTCCGTCTGGAAAGGGCGGGACGTCTGCCTTGCCGCTTGAGGGTCTATCCTTATGTGAAAGACCTGCAAACCTGCCGCATGGTGATTCAGAGGGCCAAGCGGTATGAAGGGTCGCTCGTACGGCTCCAAGGAATCAAGCTCGCGGTGGATGGCTATGCCCTCATGTATGAAGCAAATCCGGCTCATAAGGACCTGATCATCCCGATGCACCCTCAACCCTTGTTCAATTCCATCATTGCGGAGATTCACAGGGCGGACTACCAAGCGGATGTCCATGCGGTGGGCGACAAAGGAGTGGATTGGACCCTTGAAGCCTTCTCTCAGGCCTGTGGCTCCGATGCTGAATGCCAACGCCGGCGTCATCGTATCGAGCATTTCCCGCTGCGTAAGACCGATACCATCCAGCGTGCGGCGCGGATGGGAGTACCCGTCTGTGTCCAACCCCTTCAACTGCAAATCAAAGCGGATGATATGCGTGAGAAACTCGGTCCGAAGTCCAAAGCCTATGTGGACACCATGGTCCCCTTGAAAACCTTCATGAAAGAGGGCGTTCATGTGGCCTATGGTGCCGATGTTCCCGCTTTTCCCTCCCACCATCCAATGGATAGTATCCGTGCGGCGATGGACCGTAAGACACAGGTTGGAAAGCAACTGGACATGTCTGAATCGGTGATCTTCCTGGAGGCGCTCAAACACCACACCCTCGGTGCCGCCTATGCCGCCTTCGATGAAAAAACACTGGGCTCACTCGTGCCGGGGAAATATG
>CAZORO010000334.1:0-6443 GCA_964581845.1 uncultured bacterium | reverse complement strand
AAGCCGAAAGAGTCATGTAGAGCCTGGTACAAGACGAAGATTTTATCATAGACATCACGGTTTTGGGATTGGGGAGCGAAGACACGGTCTGACACCCCTGACATGACAGCTTGGGCTTCTGGGATAGTGTCATGGCCGCCACCCGCTTTGCCCGCCGCAACAGCACCACACATGGCCGCTCCCAACGCCACAGTCTGAGATGAACGTGAAAGTCTTTGCGGTATGCCGGTTACATCAGCATAAATACTCATGATGAGATGATTCTTCTGGGGAATTCCCCCCGCATTGATGATTTGCGTGGTATGAAGTCCAAACCTTCCAAGCTGTTCCAGAATCATTCTTGCTCCGAAGGCGGTTGCTTCGATCAAGGCACGGTAGACCTCAGCCGGGCGGGTTTGCAAGGTTTGCCCCACCAACAAGCCTGTCAAGCGTGGATCTACCAAAAGACATCGGTTCCCATTGTTCCAATCCAGCGCGAGCAGACCACTCTCCCCTGGAAGGAGTTTTGCCGCCTCGGTGGTGAGTGTCATGTGCGCCTCATGTGATGGAACACTGCCACTGACTTCCATCACCCACCAGTTGAGGAGATCCCCCGTTGCGGCTTGCCCCGCTTCAATGCCATGATATCCGGGGACAATGGAGCCATGGACCACACCACACACACCGGGAATGACTCCCGGAGGCTGATCATCCGGGGTCACTGTCATATAGACACTCGAGGTCCCGAAGATATTCACGACCACGCCTGGACGGACACCCGCACCGATCGCACCCATGTGTCCATCCAAGGCACCTACCGCAACAGGAATCCCTGGGGGTAGGTTCAACCGGTTTGCCCACTCCTGCGTGAGAGTACCCACACACTGGTCCACTGTCGCGGTTGATTCATAAAGACGTTCCCTGAGACCTTCCAGCCTCCTATCCAGGCCAGTCAGAAAGGCGGTGGATGGGAGACCTCCCCAATCTGGATTGTAAAGGGCCTTGTGGCCAGCGGCACAGTGGTTCCTTTTCATTTGATTTGGGTGACAAGTGCCGGTCAGGAGCGCTGGGATCCAATCCGCTCCCTCCACCCAGGTATGAGCCGCTTCATAGACCTCAGGTTCAACATTGAGGCAGTGCCAGATCTTGGCGAGGAACCATTCAGGGGAATATACACCCCCACAAGATGCGGTGTATTTAGGAAAAGACTCATGGCAGAGATGGGTGATGGCTAGGGCCTCGGCATGAGCGGTGTGGTCCTTCCACAACCACGCCATGGCATTGAGGTTGCCCGCGAAGTGTGGGTGGAAGGCGAGTGGCAGCCCTCCAGAGTCAAGAGGGAGTGGAGTGCTTCCGGTTACATCGATTCCGATTCCGATGACCCGGCTGGAATCGAAACCCTTCCCATCACAAGCCTTTTCAAGAGCATCCTGGACAGCCTTTGTCATCCCGGTCAGCCAATCATCAGGATGCTGGCGCGCCAGATCGGGATCGCGTGGATCAAGGAGGACCCCCTTGTCTCCATGGGAATAGGGAGCAACCCCTGTCCCCACCTCTACTCCATCAGCTGTCCGGCAGATCAGGCAACGGACCGAGTTGGTTCCAAAATCCAACCCCAATGAAAAACAATCTTTCACGGCTAAAAGAGACACCCTGGGTATTCCAATCACGTTGAGTTTTGAACAGGATAGGGCATCTGAAATGCGAATCGATCCCCACCTCACCTTTGAATCACTCAAGCCCGCCGCGGAGCGTGTCATCACACTGGCCGCCGCAAAGGCTTTTGACCTGGATCATTCTTGGGATGCCAACCGTGGCGCTCCTGTATTCACAGTTGAGGGACGGTATACAACAAGAGGATGGACCGAGTGGACACATGGTTTTCAGTTCGGTATCCCATTGCTGGTCTTCGAGGCAACCGGCCAACCCGAGTTTCTGGTTTTGGGACGCCGGAGAACACTGGAGCGGATGCCAGTCCACCTGACCCACGCGGGTGTTCATGATCACGGTTTCAATATCATTTCCACTTACGGCGCATTGCTGCGATTAGTAAGATCGGGACGGATTCCGCATCAGGATTGGGAGCGAATCACCTACGAGACAGCTCTTAAGTGCTCAGCGGCGGTTCAAGCGATGCGCTGGAGCAAGACCGCTTATGGTCATGGATATGTTTACTCATTCAACGGTCCCCATTCACTATTTTGCGATACGATCCGCTCCATGCGGAGCCTCGCCATGGGACATGCACTCGGACATGTCCTCCGTACAGAGCATGACGAACCGGTTTCATTCCTTGACCGGCTCATCCAACATGTCACAACCACGGCCCGTTTCAACGTATTCTATGGGGAAGGACGGGATATCTACGACCATCCTGGCCGTGTGGCCCATGAGTCCATCTTTAACCCGCATGATGGCCAATACCGTTGTCCTTCCTCACAGCAGGGTTACTCGCCTTTCTCAACATGGACACGTGGGCTTGCCTGGATTCTATGTGGATCCACCGAGCTTCTTGAGTGGGTTGTTTCTCAAGATCCAAGCGAATTCGAGTCCTATGGTGGAAGAGACGGGATTGAGAAAATCCTCTTGCGGATGGCCAACATAACCGCCGATTTTTATATGGACGGACTTACCGCCCTGGATGGCATTCCCTACTGGGATGATGGCGCTCCGGGATTGGCGAACCTTTCCAGTTGGAGAAAAGAACCAGCGGATCCATATAATGATCATGAACCAGTGGACTCCAGCGCGGCCGCCATCTCAGCACAGGGGTTGCTCAGGTTGGGACTCTACCTCAAAGAATCCCGTTACCAGTCAGCGGGATTAACGGTCGCAGCTCGTCTGTTCGAGGAACCTTACCTCTCCACTGATTCCAAACACCAAGGCCTATTGCTCCATTCGGTTTATCACCGTCCCAATGGCTGGGATCATATCCCGGAGGGGAGAAGCATTCCCTCTGGAGAGTCCTCCCTCTGGGGGGATTACCACCTACTCGAACTCGCATTGTTAATCATCCGCTTGGCACGAGGCGAGAAACCCTACAGGTTCTTTGTGTGATCCCATGACGATGCCCGGTACTTCCCTGCTCTGTGTTCCGCTTACTCAATCCACTCCTGAGGAGATGGTTTCAGTCCTCCAAGCTCCAGGGCATGTGTTCGACCTGGCGGAGATCCGGTTGGATTACCTTACCGAGCCGAGACTGGAACCGATCCTCGCTGTTCGTTCGCATCCGTTGCTCTTCACCAACCGCGCGGCGAGGGACCAAGGGGGATGGAAAGGGACTGAAGGGGGGCGTTTGGAGGTGCTCAACCGCGCGGTGGCTTTGGGCGCGGAATGGGTTGATGTGGAAAAAGAATGCCTTCACTTGTTACGGCGGAATGATCGATGCAGAGTCATCATCTCCTATCACAATTTCGAGGAGACTCCGAACAATCTGCTTGAGATCGCCCAAGAAATCGAAGCGATGGAGGGCGATGTGGTCAAGTTGGCCACCATGGCCAACACCCACCATGACAATGCACGGATGTTTGAGGTTTTACGGAAGATCCAGAAGCCGGTCATCGGAGTCACCATGGGACCGCTGGGACATGTGGTCCGGATACTGGGCCCCAAGCTGGGGGCCTTTCTGGTATTCGCTTCCCTCCGGACTGGAAAAGAATCCGCTCCTGGCCAGGTACCCGCCAGCGATCTTCTCAGACATTACCGTTTCCGTGAAATGACTCGTAAGACAAGGGTCTATGGCCTCGTGGATCTACCCTCCGGAGAACCATGTGCAAAGTTACTCAATAAAGCCTTCTTTGAGATGGGGGAAGATGCTGTAGCAATCCCGCTGAAGACAGAGGATCTCGCGGATGTCCTCGGTGCTTACAAGCGCCTTCCTTTCAATGGCTTCACCTTGGGACCCAAGCATTGGAAGCGGGCGAAAGACCTTGCCGATGAACTCAAACCTGGAACCGATGTAGTGAAAATCATCACCTGGAGAGATGGGCGGTGGGTGGGTATGGATTCCCATTTCACTCCCACCCAAGGCACCAGTCAAAGGAAAGGCACAGACATGATGGTGGCCGCTCAGATCGAACAGTGGACAGGGAAGATCGCAACAAGGGAATTACGTGTGTCCCTGAACCACGAACAGTCAGCCTGAGAATCCGGACATGAACTCGTTGGCCCAAGAAAGTGGAGAATCCATGACTGATTCAACCCAAGGCCAGACACGTCTCGGGTGCACTAAACCAATCCTCTTCACACTCTTCACTCTTCTGATTGTCTTTGTGCTTGTAGAAGGTGTCTGGAGGCTGGTCTGCCTCGCGGGCTTAAGCATCCCCCCCAGTGGAGACAGAAACCTGGATAAGGAATGGGAATGGGTGGTGATCACCCATGACAAAGGGAAACATCCCATTACAGAGGGACCTTACCGTTTTGATCCGGTTCTGGGTTGGGGACTGCTCCCTCGCTTCTCCAAGGACAACCTGCATATCAATGCCCATGGTCAACGTGGACTGACTGATTGGACCATCGAGAAGGATCCCGCCAAATGGCGGATCATGATTACCGGGGATTCCTACACCTTTGGATATGATGTGAGCGACAGTGAATGCTACCCATCCGTGCTGGGCGAAATCCTCGGCCCCCAATGTGAGGTTATCAATTGGGGAGTTCCTGGTTATGGGACAGACCAACAAGTCCTCCTGTATGAGAAGTTCGGTGTTCAGTTCGCGCCTGATGTGATTATCATGGGTTTCTATACACCAGATCTTTTCCGGAACCTGCTGTGGTTTTACAGCTACATCAAACCGGTTTTCGAGGATCAAGGCGGGGAGCTGGCGATTGCTAATCCTAATATACCCAGCCCCACGGATCTGCTCATGATGTATGACACCGGGGAAAAGACAATCGGCCTTAAGGGATCCTATCTGCGAGCATTTCTGAAACGGGAGTTGGAGGACATCCGCCGCGACAGGGTAAATGAAGAGACACTCGAATGGCCCATTACCAAGAAGATTCTAACGCGATTTAACATAAAAGCGCGTGAGAATGGAGCCACACCATTGCTGCTGATCATTCCCGATAAAGAGGTCCTTAAGAAAGAGGAGTCCGCCTCCACAGATACAGCGGAGTTGCTCCGGCAGACGTCAGCTGAGCTCGGGATGCACTGCCTGGATTTGATCCCAGTCCTGCGTGAAAGGGCCAAAGTGGAGAAAGAACCTCTTTACAAGGGGCATTGGACACCTTTAGGACACCGTGTGTGCGCCGAGGCTCTCGCCGGGATGTTAAGGGAGCGGAGCCTTGTAAAGTAGTCAACTGGATTGGATTCGAGGCTATGTCTTTGTATCCTCCGAAGTTCGATATATTGCGAAATCCGAGGTCATTGTTACGTGGCAAAAACAGCCCTTATCACAGGCATTACAGGACAAGATGGCTCCTATCTGGCGGAATTACTCCTTTCAAAGGGATACCATGTTTATGGGATCATCCGCCGTCAAAGTACCTTTGGAACCAGCCGTCTCCAGCACATCTTCGATGAACCCACCGATCCCTCGGCGCGTCTCCGTCTGATCTATGGCGACCTGTCCGATGCCAGCGCGCTCAACAAGATCCTGCGCGAGATCCGTCCGGATGAAATCTACAACCTCGGCGCGCAGAGTCATGTGAGGGTCAGTTTTGACATCCCGGACTACACCACTGATGTGGTGGCGATGGGGACACTGCGTCTACTTGAGGCATTACGCGACTCCGGACTCAACGCACGTTTTTATCAGGCCAGTTCGAGCGAGATGTATGGCAAAGTCCAGGAGATTCCACAACGCGAGACCACTCCCTTTTATCCACGCAGCCCCTATGCCTGCGCGAAGGTGTTCGGCCACTGGATCACGGTCAACTACCGTGAGAGCTATGGCTTCCATGCCAGTAATGGAATTCTCTTCAACCATGAGTCCCCCCGCAGGGGCGAGACATTCGTGACCAGGAAGATCACCCGTGCATTGGCGAACATCCTTCACGGTCGTCAAGACAAACTATTCCTGGGGAATCTCGATGCCAGGCGGGACTGGGGATTCGCGGGAGATTATGTGGAAGCTATGTGGATGATGCTGCAACAGGACGAGCCGGATGATTATGTGATCGCCACCGGTGTGAACTATTCCGTGAAAGAATTTCTGGAAGCTGCCTTTTCCTATAAAGGTCTCGATTGGAGGGAGTATGTGGAGGTGGATCCACGGTATTTCCGTCCAGCCGAGGTGGATGAACTCCTCGGTGATCCCTCCAAAGCCAAGTCGAAGCTTGGTTGGAAACCCAAGGTGGGATTCCAGGAACTAGTGCAGATGATGGTCGATCACGACATGGAAGATATCCGGAAGATTGTCGAGGGAGACAGGACTAAGCTTTCGGGACGTGGGGAGATGCACTAGTACTTCGTTGATTTGGTTGTGCAACGTTTCAGACCTCATCCCCCCACCCCCCTTCTC
>CAZORO010000333.1:679-6456 GCA_964581845.1 uncultured bacterium | reverse complement strand
CGCTGAGTTTGCCTATCACGCTGGAAACCGCGGAAATCATCGACCCGGTTCCACCAGGCGGCGGAATCATCAATGGGAACACCAACATCGGTTTTGATAGCCAAAACCGCCCCATACTCACGTATCATAAATTCGACGCGGATGGGAAAACACAGGTGTTTACCGCAAGGCTGGAGGATGGCCACTGGGTGATCCGGCAAACGAGTCATTGGGACTACCGCTGGGAATTCTCAGGCGGGGGATCGATCCCGGTCGAGGTAAGAGTGGAGCCCATACGCTACTCGCCGGAGCGTGGTTTGACTCTCGGTTACACTCACGTGAAAGAGGGGAATGGGATGTGGACTCTTGATGAAGCGGCCCTGACAGTGACGAAAACCGAAAAAATTAATGGCTCAAAACCAGAAGCCCACGGCCAAGTCCAATCGAGTTTCCCTGGGATGACGGTCAGGTGGGCCAACGATCTAGGTAATTCCAGCAAGCCTGGTATCAAGTACAGGCTTCGCTGGGAGACATTAGGTCCAAACCGGGACCGGCCCAGAGAGCAGCCCTGGCCCGAACCAAGCATGTTGCAGGTGGTTCAATCCATCAACTAACGTAGTACTGCCAGCTCGCCCATGTGCCGCACTTGCGGGCGGAACCTTTCAGGCGGAGTTGGACTCCACCCGGGGTAAGCTGAAAGTAGATCGCCTGGAAGGACAACTCCCACCGAAGACCCGGGTCCAGGAGTCCAACTCCGGGACCGGCCGTCGGTTCTTTTCTTATGGATTCCCCTCTGTTGTGGAGTGCTCCTTTTCTTCATTGCCTGTTCCGCCGAAGATTCTACCAATCGTTTCCCTGCGGTAGTCAAAAATGCGGTCAAGCTTTCTATGGACAACGAATGAATGAATCATTCTCCCTAAAGGGCCAAAGGGGAGCATATACCGTACTTCATCAAGGACTCGGGTCCCTGATTCCACCGGCTCGAAAACATGGGTGTGGTACCAATAACTGTAAGGGCCCCGGATCTGGACATCGACAAACCGGTGAGGCGGATTGTACTCGGTGATCAAGGTTGTCCAGCGCAGATTTACTCCAAATGAACGTATCGTGTAGTCGATTAAAACCCCCTCACCCATGCGAATGGGCGACGGGGTGAGAATGACGAAACCCAGGTCCGGCGGGGTGATCTCCTCCAAGTTTTCAGGCCGTTGGAAGTAGGCGAAGACCTCCTCGATGGGACATTGGACGGTCTGCGTACGCTTGAGCGTATATAGGCCAGGAACTTTATTGAACATGCTTTACATCTGTCCCATGTTACGGAACAGGTAAAGCCCCTCCTTGCCGGGCGCGAGCACATCTTTCCAGCCATTGCCATCAATATCCTCGACCCACATGTAGATCCCCGCGCCGCTAGCTTTGTCCGCTGGACCATAATCCAGGGTTACCCGTTCGAACTTACCTCCATCGATGTTGAAATAATAAACACCAACTGGGTCAGTCCAACCGGGATCGTGTCCACAATGAGCGCGGTACCGTTTGCCGGTAACCATCTCTTGCTTACCATCGTTGTCGATATCCACCAGCACCAAATCATGGTACTGGGAACGGTCAGGATCGATGTCATGCTTGGTCCAGGTGCGTGTTCCATCGGAGCTCATTCCCTGTTCCCACCATGCGAGCCCATAAGGGTGAGCGGCACCGGAGATCAGATCCGCTTTCCCATCTTCATTCACATCAAAGACCAAGATGGGGATGCTAGCACAACCAAGTTGGAACTCCGGGTGCCAGGACCACTTTCCATTAAGAACATCGGTGGGGGCCTCAATCCAGGCATCCGGGACAATGAAGTCTCCACGTCCATCACCATTCACATCACCATATCCCAACCCATGGCCACACTCCCCCTGCTTGACCATGTACTTCTTGAACTCACCGGTTCCCTTGCCATTCGCATCGGTGAGAAGCTTGTAGAAAGCCACGCTGCCCCCCGCGTTGGGAACTGCCTCAACCACTCCATCACCATCGATGTCCCAGAAACGGGTCGTTTCGACATTACCGCACTTGTCGATGAGATGATTCTTCCATTCGGCATTCTGCCGTTTAGGGTTTTCGCGCCATTGGAGGGATTCTCCCCACCATCCACCGGTGACAATGTCGAGATACCCATCTCCATTGACATCCATTGGATAGTCCGAGAAGTCATCGTAATAATCGCTGACCTGAGTGATATCGCAGATTTTGTGTGAGTGGGTGAACTCGGGGCCCTGGAACCAGTACTCACCGCTGACGATGTCAAGGGAACCATCCTTGTTGACATCAAAAGCGGAGACCGCCTCATACGTGACCTGGCCGATGCGTGTACGCTCGAATTTCAACGCGGAATCCTGGGCCATGGACATGGCCGCGATTGTGAGAGACAGGAGGGCGAAACGGTGCATACCAAGCTCCTCTGGGAAATTATTTGACTCCCCTTAGCATCGGGATTCCAGGCCAGGGTGTCAATTGGAAAAGGGGGTCTTGAACAGGTCCACCCCTTGTGCTTTCTTGCCCTACTGGAAATGTTCAGCGATGGATCCCGCGATAAACTCAGCGCCATTGAGATTTCCTTCCCATGGCTTGGAATGGACAGACAGTATGGCGGAAAGTGGTTCACCAATATCGAGGTGTTCCATCTGGATGTTGTCTACGATTGCCATTTGAGGATACTTCCTTGCTGTAGCACGGACTGCCTCGAACTCGCGAAAATCATCTCTTGCATCCAGGAGGATGGGGGTGGTGGTGGCCATGCACTCCGAGAGGATTCCGTAACCAGGTTTAGTCACCACGGCATCGGCTGCGTTCACCAGGTCGGGGTGGTACAGGTCATCCCGTCTCAGTAACCAGAGGTTGGACACTTCCGGGTGAGGAAAGAGTCCTTGTTCTTGGCGGGGTGTGCTCTCCGCCCCTTTTATGACACTTACAAACTGAAGCGGTTGAAAGTCCAGTAGACGGGTCATGTTCTTCACTGGCCCCTCAATCCCCCCAAAGGTTATCAGGACAAAGGTGGTTCCATCAGCGAAGCCATAGTGTTTCCGGGCCTCCTCACGTGACTTGCGTGTAGGACGTACAAGAAGAGGTGCCTCGATGGAACCATATGGAAAAGTTTCTGGAGAAGAGAAGGGAAGCCGGAAATTAGTGGTGGCCATGGCCATCATCTCCCGCAATGATTTCACCACTCTCTGACCATCCTTTCCATCGAAGAGAGGCTCGAAGATCCAGTCCCAAGTGAAGTTGCTGACTCCGAATCCAGGAATACCGGCAGCTTTGGCGGCATGGACTGCTACTGGAGAGATGTCCGAGATGACCACATCCACCATGGCTTCTCTTAACCAGATCACTTCTCCACGTACAATGGAATCGAGGTCCTGGATTCTTCCAAATGCCTTGCGGAGTGAACCTTGGGAATCGATGCGGTAGGAGGTGGAGTGAACCGGATGAATGTCAAGAGATGAAGAGACACGAGAGTAGGATCTTGGAAGTTCTTTGCGGAACAGCCATTCCGGCGCATTGGTTTTGAACACCACCTCCCAGGAGGGAGGAAGTGCCTCGGCCAGCGCCATGGACCGTGTGGCATGGCCAAAACCATGGGAGTCAACATAAAACGCGGCGCGCACCACGATGGTCTATTGGAATTCCTCGATGCGGATCAGGAAGGGGCGTTCAACAACAGGTTCCAAGGTGGAGATCCTCTCCAGAGCTCGATCCATCGCGCTCTGGAGGGCTTCATGCGTGGTGATCACAATCGGTACCGCCTCATGTGCCTCGCGCCGCTCCTTCTGGATGAAGGAGGCGATGCTGATGGACTCCTGGGCCAGGGCCGCAGCAACTTCAGCGACGACACCGGGGCGGTCCAAAACAATCAGTTTCAGGTAGTAAGGTGAAGAGGTCTCACCGTTAGGCTTGACCGGCAAGTTGAGGTGATCGAAGGAGTAGTAATTGCACCGGTCTGGGCCGCGCACAATCTGACGAGCCGCCTCCATCAGGTCCGCCGTGACTGCAGCTCCCGTGGCGGGGCCTCCCGCCCCCTGACCATAGAACATGACGGTTCCGAGGGGTTGACCCACCACCACAATGGCGTTGTAGACGCCACTCACCGCGGCAAGATGCGAATCAAGAGGAATCAATGCCGGGTGGCAACGGACATCCAAACGGTCTCTATCCCGTTTGGCGGTCGCCAACAGCTTCACCCGGTAGCCGAGCTCCTTGGCCATCTGCAAGTCAAAGAAGGTTAACCGTGTGATTCCCTCGCGGGAGACATCCTCGAACTGGACCCGGCAACCATAAGCCAACTGGCTCAGTAAAACAATCTTGTGGGTGGTGTCATGACCCTCAATATCGAAGGTTGGATCAGCTTCGGCATAGCCCTTCGCCTTGGCCTCGAGCAAAGCCACCTGGAAATCCAACTGGGCTTCCTCCATCCGGGTCAGGATGTAGTTGGCGGTTCCATTGAGAATTGCATAGATCCGCTCGACCTCGGTCGAGCAAAGGCCTGTTCGCAGGGCTTGGATGATGGGGATGCCGCCGCCCACGGCCGCCTCGAAGAGCAAGAGGCGGTTATTTTCCCGGGCCAGATCAAAAAGCTCATGTCCGCGGTGAGCCAGGAGTGCCTTGTTGGCAGTAACCACATCCTTACCCGCCTTGAGCGCCGAAGCGATCAGGTCATATGCGAAGCCAGTTCCGCCCACCAGCTCGACCACAATATCGATTTCGGGATCTTCCAGAATCTCCCGGGAATTTGTGGTCAGGGTGATCCCAGTCAGATCGGCGTGACGTGGAGTCAGTATGTCCAGATCGGCCACCTTTGTCACACGGATGGGAACTCCGACACGTTCATCGATCTGATTGCGGTTTTTGGCCAGGCACTGAATCATGCCGGTCCCAACAACTCCGAATCCAACCAAACCCACCTTCACTTCGTTTACCATCTTTCTCAACCCCCATGGGGAACAACATCACAGAGAGATCTTTTCCACCTGGGTCAGATCCCTGAGGACACGAATCCTTTCATTAAGCTCTGGAAGACCCACCATATTCAGATGGTCCAGGCCTGAGGACTCCACCGTATACGCGGCCAGGCAGGAACCAATCAGGATGCCTTGTTTGATCGTTTCCAGATCAGTCCGTCCTTGCTTGGCGATCCATCCCGCCAATCCACCCAGGAAGGTGTCACCCGCGCCGGTGGTGTCGGTGATATGATGGAGTGGGAATGCTGGAGCCACGAACATTCCCTGACGGGAATGAAGAGAGGCTCCATGTTCTCCTCTCTTGATAATGACCAAGGAAGGACCTCGATCCAAGATCTCACTAGCGGCCGCTGTCAGACTGATCTTGCCGGTTAGCTGACGCGCTTCCTCGTCGTTGATCACCAGGCAATCAATCCGGGAAATAAGCTGATCCAATGACGGTCTGGCGATGTCAAGCCAGAGTTTCATGGTGTCGGCCAAAACCCAGCGGGGCGCCTTCATCTGAGCAAGGACCGATTGCTGCTGATCGGGATGAATGTTTCCCAGAGCAACATAGGGAAAGCTTTTCAGCTCCGCCGGTACTTTTGGTTCAAATGTGGCGAAAACTCCCAACTCGGTGAAAAGGGTGTCCCGGTGGATCATGTCGGGATGGTAACGGCATCCCCAACGGAAAGTCTTTCCAGGGACAACTTCGAGACCTGATGTGTTCACACCCCACTTTTGGAAAAGATCACGGTATTGTTGTGGAAAATCATCCCCCACGATTCCAATGACTGCCGCCGGGGCGAATTTGGA
>CAZORO010000333.1:0-669 GCA_964581845.1 uncultured bacterium | reverse complement strand
CTGCGGCGCTAATGAATGTGGCGCTTCCGCCGAGGACATCCTCCGCTTTGTGTTGAGGGGTCTCGATCGAATCCAGCGCGATCGAACCAACTATGACAATCATGAGGCGGGCTCAATCTCGCAAAGCAGACCACCGACCTTTACGACCTCGTTTTCCTTTGCGCAGACCTTTGTAACCTTGCCGCTACATGGGGATGGAACATTAAAATTCGCCTTGTCAGTCAGCATCTCGACCAGATCGTCTCCCTCGGCGACTTCATCACCTTCCTGGGCTATCCAGAAAGACACCGTGGCTTCATCCCCGGCTTCCGCACCTAGTTCTGGTAGTTTGATTTGGATAGGCATTGTGGCCTTTCTCCTTAAGTGGTGTGTGAACAGACTTGGGTTCTTCCCAAACGATATTGTGAGAGGCGAATATACGGGATTCACACCTCGAACGTCAACAAAGAGAGTGCCTGTTCCTGATGAGCCGAAACGGGCCGGGACTGTCCCTGGATGAACTCTGATTCGGTCTTGACGTATCGAACGGAACATGGCAATATCTCTTAACTTGAGTATTGGATCATAAGGTAATTTCTCAAAAAGGGATAGCCGGTGTGTTCACATGGAGGTGAATGAATACTCCTTTGGCAACGTCCCAGGAGAAGGAAATGGCTCCAGACCCATCAT
>CAZORO010000332.1:0-6488 GCA_964581845.1 uncultured bacterium | reverse complement strand
GGCGTCCCGCGCGGGTGAAGTGACGGGGATACTCAGCCCTGAAACCCATACCTTTGTCGTACGGCTTAACCGTCCCTTCTCACCCTTCCTGTACCGGATGGGGCATTCTTTCGCCTGGCCGGTCCCACGCGAGGCTGTCGAAAAATATGGCGATAACTTCTTCCAGCATCCCGTGGGTACCGGGGCTTTCCGCTTTGTCGAATGGATCCCCTCACGTCAGATTGTGTTTGTGAAGAATCCCAAGTACTGGGGTAAGGATGCTTCCGGGAACCGGCTCCCGTATCTGGACCGGATTGAGATCCTCCAGATCCCCAACAGCAATAGCGAACACTTCGAGTTTCTTAATGGAAACCTGGACATCCACTATCCAGTTCCCTTGGATCGCTGGGAAAGTATTTTTGATCCGGATCTCAAACTCTTGCCCGAATACAGCCATTTCCAGGCCCAAAGTTCCGACTTCATGCGCATCGAGTATGTCGGACTGCTGAATACCGACACGCTTTTTAAGAACCCAACCCTTCGTAGAGCCCTCAACTATGCCGTCAACCGTGAAGAGGTGGCATCCACCCTTCTCCGGTACCGTGCCATCCCCAATACGGGTTGGGTGGTGCCACGTTCCATGCCGGGATACAAGGCTCCAGATGGTCCATATTCCTATAATCCAGAAAAGGCCAGAGCAATCCTTGCGGAAGCAGGCTACCCGAATGGCCAGGGGCTACCACCGCTCACTCTCCAACTTAATGCCATGGGACAGGAGAATGTCAAACTGGCCGAGGTGATCCAGGGCTATTTCGCTGACATTGGAGTTAAGGTGAACCTTCAGGTGGTGGATTGGCGTCTGCATCTCGACACGGTCCGCGATGGCAAGGTTCCCTTCTACCGTATGGGGTGGTTGAATGATTACCCCAGCCCCGAGAACTCCCTCATGCTTCTCACCACCAGCGGCATCCCGCCCGATGGCGAGAATTATGCCCGTTATTCCAATCCTGAGTTCGACCGGTTCTATGAAGCGGGTCTCTCCGCTGTGGATCCATCCGAACAAAATCGCTTGTTCGCACAAGCTGAATCAATCGCTGTGTCTGATGCCCCCTGGGTGTTTCTTTATGACCGCCGGGACTTCCGCCTTTTGTCCTCGCGAGTCCGCAATTTCCCCTTGAATGCGCTCGACCGCCGCTACCTGAAATACGTCTGGCTCGCGCCGGAAAAGTAGTGCCCCCGGACCCTCCATGGAGGGACGCATTTCATTGCGTCCCGATTCCATTGCCTCCCGAATCCATTGCGTCCATGTGGCCACTCACCAAGTTGAATCGTGGAAGGAACGGAAGAGGTGGAAGAACATGGAAGTGGATGGTTTGAGGTCTCTTCGTTTTCCACGAACTCCCAAGTCTTTCCATAGCATCCACGATTCAACATATGCCTCTTTTGGGGGCACATGGGTAAAGCTCGTAGGGATTTCCCCTTGACACATGATTCTAAAGTGATATCATATTAGTATCAAAGTGCTAGGAGGCTCAGTGATGTCGAAGGAAGTCGAAGTTGTCCCAAAGTCTGGTTGGCTCATGCTTGGCGTGAACATCATCATGTATCTGGTGAGTGCCTGGATTCTCTATAAAGGAGTGCGGATGGTGGCTGCGGGAGGTCCAACGGCGCTGGGTATTTGGACTGTGGTTGGGGCTGTGTTCCTTTTTATCCTTTCGGTAGTGACCTCGATTGGTTTTTTTATCCTTCAACCGAATGAGGCGGGTGTCCTGCTCCTTTTCGGTGAGTATAAGGGGTCTGTCAAACTGAATGGCTTCTGGTGGGTGAATCCGCTGATCATCAAGAAGAAGATCTCGCTTCGTCTACGCAACCTGAACATGCAGCGGCTCAAAGTGAATGACCATGCGGGCAATCCGATTGAGATTGCCGCAGTGGTGATCTGGATGGTGCAGGACACCTTCGCCGCGACCTTTGAGGTGGATGATTATGTGGACTATGTGTCCACCCAAAGCGAAACGGCGTTACGGCACTTGGCCAGTAGTTTCCCTTATGACTCCTGGGAGGAACACACGATGGTGTCTCTACGTGGCAACATCGATGAGGTTTCCCAAGCTTTGGTGAAGGAGCTTCAGGAAAGGCTGAGCAAGGCTGGTGTAACTGTTTTGGAGGCGCGTCTTTCCCACCTCGCGTATTCTCCCGAGATCGCCGAGGCGATGCTCAAACGTCAGCAGGCTTCGGCCATTGTTGCCGCCCGCACCAAGATTGTCGATGGCGCGGTCGGGATGGTTCAAATGGCCCTCGAAAGGCTCAGCGCGGAGCATGTGGTCGAGCTGGATGAGGAACGCAAGGCTTCGATGGTAAGCAACCTGCTCGTGGTCCTGTGCGGTGAGAAGGAAGCCCATCCGGTTATTAACACGGGGACGCTTTATCAATGAGTCTGGGTGAGATCATGAAAAAAAAGTTCCTCCTGCGAATTCATCCCGAGCTTTGGGAGGAACTCAACCGCTGGGCGGACCAGGAGTTCCGCAGTGTCAATGCCCAGATTGAGTTCCTCCTGCGGGATGCGGTTCAACGTCGGGGTAAGGCCATGGTCGAGGATCCCAGTCCCACTGGGCTTGAGGCTCGAAAGAGCGAAGACAAGGAAGGAGACGAATTGTGAGGGAAGAGTTCACGATCATCCCAGCCAAAGTTGGCGGTTTTCTCATCATCGCGGGTATTGCTGTGGTAGCTACACTCATCGGGTTGGTGGTGGTTGTGGTTCAAGAAGCCGGATGGGTGGCTATTCTGTCTGTCTTGTCTGCCTTGATAATTATTATTCTACTTCTTCTGATTACCTTTCGTGGATCACGAGGGGCGACCTTTGAGGTGAGCAGCGAAGGACTCAGGTTGAAAGGGGATCTGTGGGGCAGGACAATCCCCAGAAAATCGCTCGACCCAGCGAATGCCCTGGTTCTCGACCTCAATAAAAATCTCGAATATAAAACCACCTGGAAGACCTGTGGCTCCAACTACCCCGGTTACAAATCAGGTTGGTTCCGGATAAAGAAAGGTGGTAAAGCACTGGTCTATCTGACCGATGAAACCAAGGTAGCCTATATTCCAACTCATGAGGGCTACAGTGTGATGTTGAGCACCCCGAAGCCACAACGGTTGATTGATGCGTTGAAGCGTTAACTCGAACCCCTCCCAAACAACCTCCCGAAGAATCTTGTCACCGCGTTCCCCTGGGGAGTGGGTGCCGCCATGGGTTGAGGCATGGGCTGTGTCATCGGTTGTTGTTGAATATTCGGAACGGCAGGAGCTGGTTGTGTGTAAGAAGGAGGAGCCACTTGAGGTGGTGGCAGGTTCTCGGCTGGACGGAAGGGACGGCTCACCCAGTTCAAGAAACGGCGTAGACGGCTTTCCTCCTGAACCGCGGCGGGAGAAGGGGTATACGCTTGTGGCTGCTGGTAACTCATTCCCTGCTGAGGTGATGGCCCCAATGGGGGAGCATATGGATTTCGTTGAGAGGGCATCTGGTACTGTGGCGGCGGGCTGTAAGGGCGCATGGGCGGAGGTGGCGCGGGGAGCACAGGCATCGGTTGGAAAGGCGATTGAAGCGCTTGAGATGGACCAGTGCCTGTACGCGGCATGGAAGGGATCTCCGCCTCGATGGGTCTGACGAATGCCTGCGGTTGGGCTACCGGGGCCGAGGGAGCTGGTGGAATAACCTCCAAGGGAGCGGGGCTCGCCATAGGGGGAGAAATAACTGTCCCAGGCATGGGACTGGTTTCGATTACCTCAGGTACGCTGATCTCCGGAGGAGGAGGGCCCTGATCAAGAGGAGCAGGTGGGATTGGGGCCGCTACTGGTTCGGTGATTATCTCTGAAGGAGCTGGAGGGAGCGTTGTATCTTGGACTGTTGGAATCTCCCCAATAACGGGGGTTGGGGAGGGAGATGTAACCGCATCAGGCCCCAAAAGGATCTTGAGCAAGGTATTGGAAAGATCGCCAATGAACTCGTTCGGTTTAGGAGCATCTGTGAAACGGGTTTCCTCCTTCAGTAAGCGTCCAGTCTTCCCATCTACCACCTTGAGCGAGGCGGCGATCATATTGTTGGAGACAGTGAAACTCCCCAGCACTACGAAATCCGCGCCCAGCTTCTTTCCCAATGGCGGAACCTGTTCGGGAGCAATGTAGTAATCATCGATCTTGAGTTCCTTGAGGGCCATATGGATGTGGGGGTAGGCGATGACCTTGAGTTCCTTGCGAGCAAACACCGCGCGCCGGATCCCACGCCCCCAGAGGGTCTCCCACGAGTCGTATTCAGATTTATTGGAAAGATTGAATAAATCGAGGACAGCGACACTCGCGCCTGGGGAAGCTAGTCCTTTGGTGGAAGTGTCCGGGGCCGGTTGGGCCAACACAGGTCTCTCCGCCACAACACCAGCGAAGAAGATGATGAACAAAATGGACCGAAGAGTCTTCCGCATGGTTCCTTCCTCCCAGGCGCCCCCTCTCAGCCCTTGATCAACAATTCTACCTCTACAAATTCAGACGTTCCGGCTTTCCCAGGAGCTCGAACAACGCCCTTTAAGTATAACCTGACTTGACCTGCACCTATCCCTCTTGGGTTATCGACCAAAAAAACCGTTAACCCAAGTGCTCGAAGCTTTCCGTCTCACTTCCGGTCATCAGGATTACCAAGTGAGCATGATCCATTTGGACCGGTTAGGCGTTGACTACCTCCTGATCTTCATCCACCAGATTGAATTCCTTGGCCAGCGCTCTCACCGCCAATTCAGTATAGTCCTCATGGATGACCACGGAAATCCTGATCTCCGAGGTGCTGATCATGTAAATGTTGATCCCCTTATCGGCCAGGCAACGGAACATCCTCGCCGCCACACCGCCATGAGCTTTCATCCCAACTCCAACCACCGTCACCTTGGAGATCTTCTCATCAACCCCCATCTGCTTGGCCCCCAGATCCTTGGCGACCGACTCGGTGACCTTGACCGCATCGCCCAGATCCGGCTTAGTGACTGTATACGACATATTGGCCAGCCCATCCTGCCCCTTGCTTTGAATGATCATATCGACCGAGATCCCTTGATCCGCGAGGGCTTCGAAAATTCTTGCCGCGATTCCGGGTTGATCCGGAATCCCCCACAGGGTGATGCGTGCCTCGCTCTTGTCCGAGCAGACTCCCGTGACCAGGACGTCCTCCATATCTTTCACCTCCTCCGAGATCATTGTCCCGGGTTTGTCTTCAAAACTGGTCAGTACCATCAAGGGCACCTTGTACTTCATGGCGAACACCACTGAACGGGTTTGGAGTACCTTGGAACCCGCTCCCGCCATCTCCAACATCTCGTCATAGGAAATCCGCGCCAATTTCTTCGCGCCGCGTACGATCCGTGGGTCAGCGGCATAGACGCCATCCACATCGGTATAGATGTCGCAACGCACCGCTCCCAGCGCCGCCGCTAGGGCCGCCGCCGAGGTATCCGAGGCGCCGCGTCCCAGGGTGGTAATATCCATCGATTCCGTGACCCCCTGGAAACCGGCCACCACCGGAACAATTCCTTTATCCAGATCCTCGCGCAGCTTGGAGGTATCGATCGACTTGATCTTGGCCCGTGTGTGGAAAGGGTCGGTGTGAATCCCAGCTTGTAAAGCGGTGTAGGACACTGATTGAATGCCCACCTTGTGAAGCGCCATGGCCATGAGCGCGATGCTCACCTGCTCTCCCGCTGAGGCCAGCATGTCGCGTTCGCGGCCCGAACCGCGTGGGTCGATACTATCGGCCAGGGCGAGCAAACGGTTGGTTTCGCCCGCCATCGCGCTGACTACCACCGCGACCTGGTATCCCTTTTCGATATCGGCGGCGATCCGCCGGGCATTCGAGAGGATCCGCTCGATATTGCCCATGGATGTGCCGCCATACTTGTGAACGAGTATCGGCATATTTGCAACAAAACTCCCCAATTTGAGTGGAGAAAAGATAGCAGTCTTGCGGGATCTCTTCAATGCAGGGCGAGGTGGGCCTGGGGAAAAGACATGATCAGATTTCGAAAAGAATCCGTGGAAGCTGAGACTGGCGAATAATGGAGATCAGGATTCCAACTGCTGGACTTCCTTAAAGCCATGTTCCATGAGGATTGAGTACACCTGTTGGCCGGATATAACCCTGAGTTTACCCAACAGAGACCTCAAGTGGTGAAATATAAACCTCAGAATGAAGCCGTTCTTCAATCTCGCTTGCCGATGCGGTCTCAAGAAACAGGGTGACCGCTTCGGAAAGCACCGCACTTGCCTTTTCGACAGTTTCTCCTTGACTGGCGATGTCCAACTCCGGGCAGAAGGCCAGGTATAAGTCCCCCTCGTGTTCAATGATGGTTGTAAACCTATCTGTCAGTATTCGATGTATCAGGAATCCACCGTATCACAATCAAGTTCCTGTTCTCCGAAGATCATTCCAGAAGTCACGGAAGTCTGGTCCACCGGTGGTCCGAAGAGAGCATTTG
>CAZORO010000331.1:0-6496 GCA_964581845.1 uncultured bacterium | reverse complement strand
TGCTAATGCTTGTGGGAGAGATCCCAAATTGTAACTGTCCTTGACCGCCCACAGAGCCTCGATCAAAGGCTGGCAGGCCGCCGCGATCCCCACCCTTAGACCCGCCAGTGAAAAAGACTTCGAGAGGGTGCGTGTGATGATCAGATTGTCGAAATCTCCAATTAGTCCACTCACCCCCCCCTCGGAGAAGTCGACATAAGCCTCATCCACCACCACCAGACCGGTGCCTTGACGCGCCTCGCACAGACGGAGGATGTCCTCCTTTTTGACCAGATGGCCATCCGGAGAGTTAGGCGAGGCGATGAAGGTGACCTTGGCGGGTGTATTGAGAACCGGCTCAACCTTGGCTCCCCCTAAAAGCGCGGGACATTCGACAGTATTGCCGCCATACATTCGTGCCAGGGTCGGATAAAGGGAATACGTGGGGAATGGGTAAGCGACGATATCTCCCGGATCGAGGAAAGCTCGCAGGATCATGGCCAGGAGTTCATCTGAGCCATTCCCCGCGATAAGCAAACTGGGATCCACCCCAATCAAAGCGCCAGAAACCTCGCGCAGATGGGTGTGGAGAGGATCGGAGTAACGGCGGAGCCTATCGGGATCGAAGGAATGAAGAACTTCCACCACCTTGGGCGAAGGGGGATAAGGATTCTCATTGGTGTTCAGCTTGACCAGATTCGGGTCCGGCAGAGGTTGCTCTCCTGGGACATAAGCCTCGAAACCGCGCAAGGCTGACTTGATATAGGGAGATTCGGAAACAGACATAGTGAGGCCATTGTAACAGGGGAAGGGGGTTTTACGAAGGCGAGACTGTGTGTTCCCGGTTCTATGGAGAACTGACTACTCGAATCTGACCCAACCCGGTTTGCGATGTCTTGGGACGGACAGTGATCTCAACATCCTGCCCAAGGGTGGTAAGAAGTCTGATCAGCCGGTCGCTTGAGAATCCAGAGAGTCGGCCGTTCATCAAGGCTGAAACCTTGGGTTGGTCCAGCCCCATAACCTGTGCTGCTTGAATTTGAGTAAACCTTTGGCGCCTAATGGACTGACGGATGTAGGTGGCAAGCTGGGCTTTTACCAACTCTTCTTCAGGTTCTTCAACTCCAAGGTCGGCGAACACATTATCGCTTCCTTCGATTACAGGGAGTTTTTTTTCACTCTGCCTAGCCATGTTTTATAATCCTCCTCTGCTCGTTTGAGACGCTGTTCAATCGCTTTGATCTCGCGTGGAGGGACTGAGATGCCTTGCTTTGATTTTTTCTGAAAGGTGTGGAGAACATACACAACCTCCGCAAAGCGCACTGTGTAAATCGCGCGATATGTATTCCCATCGAAATCATCCAGCACCTCCAATACGCCACTTCCCCCATAACCTTTGAGAGGTTTTACGTAAGGAGCTTTTCCTCCGATCTGTGCTTCCCAAAGAGCACTACCGATCCGTTTACGCACTTCCTCAGGGAATGTCCTGAGATCTTTGAGGCTACTGCCAACCCACCGGATTGGCTTCGGAGAGTAGGGAAATATTAGCCGCTTCATGTACCTTTCATGAATATGCCAATATTAGCATACAGGAATAAACCAAACCAGACCTGGGATAAGGTGATCCATCAAGGTTTGTCTTGCCCTTGGATAAATGAAAACTGAGTAGCCGGCAAATGCTACTAATAGAAAAAACAACCCTCTACTGCCCCCTCTCACATCACCTCCAGCTCATCCTTCTCCGGCAGCTTGGGGAATTCCGCGTGAGGTTCGGCTTGATACCAGAAGACGGTCGAGGCGATGTCATCCTGGAGCGGGAGGTAACGTTTCCCGCTCCGCCAGCCGAGAGCCTGGATGGTCACCCGCAGATCTTTTTCAAACCGGATTGGGTCCATGATATGCCAACGGTACATCCCGAAGCGTTGCTGGGATTTGTAGGTGCCATCGGGACGGATCACCTGGTGCAAACCGGAATAGGCGGTGGAGAACTCGGTGTATTGGCCATTGCGGTCGAAGTTGTAGGAGCCGCAGAAATAGTCCTCGGTGCCGGTGCCCACAATGGTGGCCCACTCACGGTCCCCATCCATGAAGAACTTGATCTCTCCCTCGCCCCACCAGCCTGCGTTGTTAACTCCCCAAGCCATGAAAGTCCCAACATAATGCCCCTGGCCACGGACTCCATCGAGCAGGGTGTAATCCTCTTTATACGGGAGCGGATTCACACGCCGGAACTGGGCATGGAGATAGGCCGCGTCCTCGGGCACATCGGTGAGGGTGTAATTGATCTGGTAGTAGAGAACCATGTCCTCCTCGGCGATGTTCTCGAAGGTCATGTGGCAGTGCTTGCGGAAGGGCATCTCCCAATAGCAGTTGAAGGCGCTGCCGGGATTGACACACACCGGCAGGGAGTTGAGGTGCGCGTACTGCCCCCAGCCCATGCCGAAGAAGTCGCCGATGGGGACCTCGATGCTGGGTGTCTCCTCGCCATCCCAATAGACACGCAAAATGCAGTAACGCCAGGTCCCGGTGGGGGTCATCCAGATCTGCTGGATCGCGCCGGGGCCCTCGATATTGGCCAGCTCGAAGACCTGCTTGGGGGCGATCCTGACCGAGGGGGAGATCTTCCAGCCCCGCCCCAGATCCCGTGCGCACCCAGCGCCGGTGCCCTCGGTGGCCATGCCGCCCTTGCCCTTTTCGCCCGTGAAGTTCTCCGGGGAGAGGGAACGCGATTTCGCCTTCGAGAGACGCGAGAGATTGCCAAGACCGAGATTCAAACCGTTGTACATGGGGATTCAGCCTCCTGTAGGAATGGGGGAGTTTAGCATGGGAGAGGGAAGGGGGGAGATGACACCCAAGGAGTAGCGAATTCATTCGCTTATGGTTGCGGAGTGGGGATTCCTATATCACATTCGGGATTCCCTAGCTTTTCACTTCTCATGAGGTTCCACCGAAACGAGGGTAATGGTGTCACACTCCAGCTGGAAGAAGACACGATAGTTCCGGGTAATACGTGCTTGCCAAAGGTTTTTTTGTCCCGCGCGTTTATGGGTATGCAAAGAGGGGTGGTGGGGATTTGCTTCAAGGCGGAGCAGTTGCTCGATGGCTTTACGATGGATACTCGCGGGCAACTTGAGGAAGGTCTCATCAAACCGCTTTGTCCGGATGACCCGCATAAGTGGGATTAAGGCTTCTCGCGGCGTTGTTGCTGTTGAAGGTCGGCCAAGCAGGCTGCCATGCTAGAGAAGGGTTTCGATACTCGTCCCTCCTCGACATCCTTCAAACCCAGGCGGATACCCTCTCGGGTCTTAGGACCGAGTGGTTCATCGGTTTCTGGGAAATCCTCCTGCCGTGGGGTGATCATCGCGGTGCGTTCCCGCACGCTGACCTCAACATAATCGCCTGGACTAATTCCAAGTTTCGCGCGGACCCGTTTGGGGATCACTACCTCATGATTGGGACCAATACGGACCAGTGTCATGCCGGCTTCCTCTCAAAACCGAATCTTTCCGAAGCGTGTGATCTTGGAATTCCTTACTCATGCATAGCATAGCACTTCCTGGAGGAGTAGGGAATTCACTCACCTAGGTGGAGGAAACCACTGGGGGAACAGTACGTGGCCCCGGAGGGCCCCGGAGACTATCTCCGGGGCCTGGTCACCTCTCTTCGGTCATCTCACCCAAAAGCGGGCGAAATCGATGAGGTTTCCAACTGGGATCTCATTCGTATAGATTCTCTTCATCACTTCCAACAAGTCACGCGCGTCGATCTGGCCATTGGGATCGAGGATAGCGTGTATGAGTTCCATCTGTTACTTTGAGAAATGGAAAGAGAGGTACAGTCGAAATACCAGGACTTACTTTCCATGAAAAAGACGACTCGAAAAAACTACTTCCTGTAGAGGAGTGGCTATTTGTATTGGACAAGGGATAAAGTGAGTTTTCATTATATGGGTTTTTGTCAATATCGAGACCAAAATATACCGTACATGAGCTGTCGTAGTCTTGCCCAATATATTCAAAACCGAGCCACTCGCCAACTTCTAGATTGGTCTCTCCCGGAGGTAGGAGTGAGCTGCCCTTTCGGACATTGAGCGTGATAATGTTCGGCCACGTTGCCGAGCTCATATTCAAGGATTCTCGAGATCCGTTTCCACCAAGTTTCGGATTATTATGGTATCCATCCCGAATCTGGTTGCCAGTTCCCGTCGGATCGAGAGTATCGAGCCTATTGCCACTTCTAATTCGACTGTAGTAAAAACCAGCGTGTTCACCTTGCTTCTCGTTCGGGAACCACCAGGAGCTGCGCATCGTCTGAGTGATCGTTTGTTCTCCATCTGAAGCGCTACCATTGGTATCGATTGTCCCATGGTACCAGAGGTGTACATCTGAGTGTTCATGCGAATACCCGAGGTCTGGGTCTTCTTGGTCAAGGTCATTCTCGTTCAGGTCCCTGTTGTATGCACCAGGAATCTCTTGACCATCCGGATCTGTGCTGTTGATTTCCTTTTCCTCCGATTCATCTTCATTCTTCTTTACGAGACCACCATCAGCACGCCAGTAGTTGTCTGCAAATAGTACATTCCAAAAAATCTTGGGTATCTGATCGTTTGCACCAGAATATGGGTGTGGATCCAGAGTTGTGATATGATCAACCCATACACCATTTCGACCAAGGCGGTTAGCAATCTCAGTTATGAGAACCGCACCTCGACTATGCCCGATCATATGAATTGGTAATTCAACCAATGGTTTTCCCTCTAATGCAGGCACTAGGTTTGAGTCAACAAGAGCTGCAGAAACATAATTTGCGACACGGGAAGTTGAAGAACAAGCTGTCGAATCGCAAAATCCCACGGGCCCACATGCGAGATTAGACCACTTGAGTAGCACAATTATTTCACCGCTTTTGAGATCCTCTAGAGCTGGTCCTTGACTTCCAATAACACTTATATCCAAAGCACCAACTCCAACGATACCTGGATCTGTTACTTCAATCCGATAAAGGACTCTGTCGGTCAATGAGGAATTCAAATAGATGGCATCAGCCATCTTCTCAACCCAACCATCGATGTTCCCACAGAACCCATGTGTGATGATTGTCACTCCCGCAGCTTGCGCGTCGAAAGGCAGCAGGATCAGTATTGTAGATACCAGCAGGAGAAGATTTGGCGAGAGCAGACGATTCATTTTCACGGCCGGACTCTCCCAGCGGAAGATTCAAACACCCTAAGCCTCTGTGACAGTACCGTCAACAACGAATTTTCCTACCAAGCCGCCACAGAAGGTTGATATGCCCACATCAAAGTGAATGAATACTCCACTCTGCCGCGTGGGATATCTACTACCCCCTCCCCCCTCCGTTTCCTCCTTCCGTTGTGCCACCATACCCCTTCTCAACGGAGGTTTTCGTCATGTTCAAACACTTCCTGCTTCTCTCCGCCGTCGCGTTTTCCATGGCCTGTTACGGCGTGGAGCAACCAGCCAGCCCAACTACCCCAGGAGGATCCACCCCCATGAACCCCATCCCAGGCATCCTGTTCGACACCGACATGGGCAACGACATCGATGACGCCCTGGCGATGCTTATGATGCTGCGCGCTGATCAGCAGGGAATGGCCAAGGCCCTCATGGTGGCCTCCTGCAACTCCAATGAGTGGGCGGTTCCAGGGATCAAGGCCATCGCCAAGGGGTATGGCTATGAGAAACTGCCGGTGAGCGCGAGTTGCGATGCCAAGGGGCTAGCGATGGGGCAGTACAACCAGAAGCTCGCCGAGGCCGCTGGACTCAAACCAGAGCCCGCCGAGGATTCCGTGGTCCTGATGCGCCGGGTCCTGGCCGGACAGCTTCCGCATTCCATTCGTATCGTGGCGACCGGTTTTAGTACCAATCTGGCGGGATTACTTGAATCCCAGCCAAACCATCAAGGTGATAGGATTCCGGTGAGTGGTGTGGAACTGGTCCGTCAGAAGGTCGAGTTCCTCACCATGATGGCGGGCAACTACGCCAACCCGGAGCATGGCGAGTTCAATGTGGCCGAGAATGTCGAGGCTTTCCGTAAGGTCATCCAGAAGTGGCCCACCCCCATCTATCTGAGTGGGTATGAGATCGGGGAGCATGTGCTTTCCAAGGCGGATCAGTTGAGGAAGGTCCTCAAACCCGAGAATCCGGTGTGGGTGGGGTATGAGGTCTTCTTCCGCGAGGTGATCAAGAAAGAAACCGGGGACCGTCCTTCCTGGGATCAGACCGCGATGTTGTGGGCTTTGGAACCCAACACGAAGCATTTCGATCTGAGCGAGCCGGTGATCATCCACCTTGGAGAAAAAGGGCAGACTACCACTACTCCAGGATCAACCAGCGTTGGTGAGAGAAGAATCCTCAAATTCGCGCCAGGCAAGGGTCCGGAGAAGATCGGAGAGATCCTCGCGGGGTGGTATCGTTGAAAATCGTCATTCCCGGATCAGGTCTCCCTCAATGCTTGTGCGATAGGCAATCGCGCCGCGCGCAGGGCAGGACAGAAT
>CAZORO010000330.1:0-6503 GCA_964581845.1 uncultured bacterium | reverse complement strand
CACTTGGAAATGGCCCTGGTCGCGGTTAGTGAATGGGCCTGTATTTGGGAAGGGGTTCCTGTCAGCTCCCGAAAGCCGGTCCTGATGGCGAGACCAATGTTTCGGACTAGTGACAACTTTTTTGCGAATTATCAACAGGGATTCATCCTATTTTTCACGGAGGATGGGTTCGAAACCCCTGTTCTCCTCGAGGCGTGTAGCTTGGCGGGATGCAACTACATCGAGTACACCTTGCGCTACCGCGGCGCGGATCGCATAGTCCCCTGGATCCGCGAGCATTACACCAGCCTCTACCCCTTCGTAGGAAGCACCCCAAGACGCACAAGCGCTCCCTTCGCCAACCTTCGCGAAGGTGGCCTCGGCAGACACGAAGACTGGGCTGGTGGTTTTACCCCATCACCATCCATTCGATACCAGTAAGTTTGACAAGGTTGTGTTCAAGGAGCAAACCCCCTATGCCGTCTTTGGTACACATTGAACGAAAAGGCATCCCAGTCTCGGTTCATATCACAAAACTGGAAGCAGGGCGGGCTGCCGTGAGAGAGGTAGTGACGATATTTGAATCCTTCCATGGGCAAGTCCTCACTCTCACGCGCCCCACGCTCCTGTCAGCAAAGAATCTCATTTTCACAGCCCCGTGCCGGCGGAAGGCGGAAGCGGTGAAAGCCGCCCCCGACGGACCTCTTTCAACTGACTGTCCCGCTACCACTGTCTTTCCACATCCGAGCTGCCGGGTGTTTCTTGATTCCGAATCCGCTTCACTCTTACAGGTCTAAAACCATGCCCCAAATTACACTGGACAACCAGCAAATGAATTTCCATGACCTGCTGCATTTCTATAGGGAAACTCTGCTTAAGGACGTGGTTCCGTTCTGGATGCGCCACGCCATCGACCCGAATGGCGGGATCAACACCTGTATCCAGGATGATGGAACCTTAGTCAGCCGGGACCGTTGGAATTGGTCCCAATGGCGGGCAGTCTGGGTCTTTAGCAAGCTTTACAATCGAATCGAAAAGCGCCGGGACTGGCTGGACATTGCCCATGGCATCTACCGTTTTGTTACGGACCATGGCCCGCTTCCTGATGGTCACTGGCCACTCCTCCTCGATGGAGAAGGTAACCTTAAGAAGGGATACGAAAGCTTATATGTGGATGGCTTCACGATCTACGGGCTCTCTGAGTATTTCCGAGCCACCGGTGACCGGCAAGCTTTACAGTTAGCACTTGACACTTTCGAGGCCGTCGAAAGGGCCTTGGCTTCCACCGAGCCGCCTCCCGCGTTTCCCTATCCCATCCCGGCAGGACGGATGCCGCATGGAATCAGCATGCTCTTCTCGCTTGCCTACTACGAACTCGCAGCAACAAGTGGCGATGAGCGCATTCTCCGCGCGGCACTCCACCATCATCGCGCTGTCATGGAGACCTTCCTCCGCAAGGATAGGAACGTTGTTCTCGAGTGGCTGACTTGCGATGGGACTGAAGTTCCTCCTCCGGAAGGAACCGCCGTGGTCCCTGGACATGCAATCGAGTCAATGTGGTTCCAGATCCTCATCGCCCAAAGCCTGGATGACCAGCCGGTGATTGATCGTGCCCTCGCCACTATTCACCACCACCTCGAAATCGGGTGGGATCCAGAATATGGCGGCCTTTTCCTTGGCGTTGATGCCGATGGTAGACCCGAAGTGGGATGGCGCTTCGCCGACACGAAAATCTGGTGGCCCCACACGGAGGCACTTTATGCAACCCTCTTGGCATATGAGCTTTGTGGAGAAGAGTGGTGCCTGGATTGGTACCGGCGAATCCACGACTATAGTTTCACCCACTTTCCGGTGAAGGATCATGGAGAATGGACCCAAAAACTTGACCGGCGGGGAAACAAGATAACGGACCTTGTCGGTTTGCCGGTCAAAGATCCATTTCACCTGCCTCGTGCACTGATCTACTGCATTGATGTGCTTGAGCGACTCGCCGGAGAAAGGCCCTTGTGAACTACCCATGTTACCTCGCATCCTGAGCATGATGGAAATTCCTTCCTCTTCCGATGTTCTCGCCCCTCTACGGGAGATTGCCGAGCTTCATGAATCGCCGGCCGATCAGCGGTTATGGGCTGATAGCATTTCAGAATTTGACGGTTTTCTGACGCCCCTCACCGTACGTACCGTTGGGGAGATGCTGGAAAAGGCGGACCGGCTTAGGTTCATTGCGACTGCGTCTACTGGGACTGACCACATCGCTGTCGCAGATGCCAGAAGACGAGGGATTGCCGTAATCTGTCTCAAAAACGAGACCGAGTTTCTCTCCCGGATTACCGCCACCGCTGAACTTGCATGGGCTTTGCTGCTTTCGGTCGCACGGCATATCCCTGAAGCTGTCGCATCCGCCAGGGCTGGTGTCTGGGCACGGGATGTCTATCGAGGACATCAGCTCTCCGGAAAAACCTTGGGCATCGTGGGATATGGACGATTAGGCCGGATCATCGCCGACTATGGAAAAGGGTTTCGGATGCGAGTCTTGGCTTGCGACACAAGGCCCCTCACTCCGGCCGAAGGCGTTGACCTCGTTGACTTTCACACACTACTGGCTCATTCGGACGCTGTTACAATCCACATTCACCTGACTGAGGAGAACCGGAACCTTTTCAGCCGGGAAGTGTTTGGCCGCATGAAACGCGGGGCACTGCTTATTAACACGAGCCGAGGCGCTATCATCGATGAAGCCGCGCTCATCGAGGCTCTTGATTCCGGCCAGCTCGCGGGGGCGGGTTTAGACGTGATTCACGGGGAATGGAGTGATAACCTCGTGGATCATCCACTCCTCCTCTACTCTCGTCATCATCCGAACCTTGTCATTACCCCGCATATCGGCGGGATCACGTATGAGTCGCAACGCATGGCTTATGAGCGGATTGTAAGTATGGTTGTCGATTTCATCAAAACCCAGTGGGATGGAAAGGAGTCATGATGTATCTCTCGGTGCTGAGGTTTTGTCTGGGGGTGGTGATTGCTATTGCCGCCGGATCCATAACAGCATTTGCCACTGAAGAGACGCAATCCATACCAATCGAAACCGGCGTGGCGCAGCTCTTCGTCGATGACTTTCTGATCGATACCCAGTCAGACCTCGTAAGGACTCTCCATCAGCCCAAAAAGGACACAGGAGGGAATCTACCCGAAATCCAGCTTCCGCCCGATGCTTTCGGCGGCCATTCGTTCACCCTTCAGGGAAATGGATCCATCGTCCATGATGTCCGCAATCAGTGCATGGTATGTTTCGCCATTGCATACTGTGGCGAATTGAGTAACGACAAGGAGAGATCCTGGGAAAAAGTACGTCTTTATCGTTTCACGTCGAACGACGGTATGGCGTGGTCCGGTGGAGAGCGCGTCTTTCCTAGATCGAAAAGGGATTTCCTGGATCCAGAGTCCGGAAAGTACGCATCCAATATGGACCTTTTTTCCTGTTACTACGATGCAAAAGATGCAGACTACCCGTACAAAGGTTGGATGTGGTACGCCAACTGGGGTGATGAGCTTGAGGGTATTCACTACGTCCAATCCAAGGATGGTTCCCACTGGGAACGTGGCAAGAAGATTATCGATGGCTGCGGCAGTGCTACCGACACCAGCATGAGAAAGATCGAGCAGGATGGCAGGACGTTGGTGGGTGCGGGGGATGTCACCACTTTTTACTATGATAAAGCCTCCGGGAAATACCTTGCCCTTATCAAGTTTACAAGTCCGGATGAAGTCGGCCCGAAGAATCGGCTCCGGTCAAGAGCTTACGCCTTTGTGGATAGACTTGATGAGCCCTTCGATCTCCATAGGATCGACCATGTGGATTTGGTCCCCGCCGCCGAAGAGAAGAATGGCGACCTGCCCCATGATGAGTACTATGCCTCAACCGCTTGGCGTTACCAATCGCTCTGGTTGGGAGGGCTAAAGATTTGGCATGGTGGTGGCGACTATCCTTATTCAGCCGCCGGATCGGCTTTCTTGAAACTCGTTGTCAGCCGTGACGGCCTGCATTGGGAAAAGGTCCCTTTCAAGAATGATGATGGTATTCCGGAGGTCTGGGTCCCTAATGGGGCCGAGGGTGGAAATGGTGGAAAAAATGACGGTGGATACCTCACTGAGCCGAGCACCGGTCCCTTTGTCAGCGGTTCGGAGTTGATTTACTACTACGGCTGCTCCTCATACGGAAAGAATCATCCCACGGGAATCCGGCTAACTGGAGGGGGGATTTTCCGTGCACGCCTCAGAATCGATGGCTTTGTCTCCATGAATGGAGGTAGCTTGACAACAAAACCGCTCGCCTTCACCGGCAAGCACCTGACCGTGAACAGTGTCGGCCCTGTCCATGTTGAACTACTCAGCGCGGATAAGAAGGATCTCGGTTCGACTTTGGTGAATGGTGATTCACTCCAGCACGACGTCTTTTTTAACGGTAAATCATTATCTCAGGTTACTAATGACGGGAAGATGCGGCTCAAGTTCACGGCACTTGAGAGCGGGCGCTTGTATTCGTTTACAGTCCGCTGAATCCACTTGCTATTGGTACCGCACATACGGGGGGATTATACATAATCAAGATCAGCCGTGAACCGAGGTGGAGCCAGGGATTGGAAGAATGCCGTCGATAAGCGAGGGCGATGTATATGAGGCGATTTTCTGATAAATGCTGTAGCGTAGGTTCCCAGCCGTGATGTTCGAAGCGGAGTTCTGCGGTATGTCCTGGTTTTCATTGATGAGGGGGACCTCGATGTATTCAAGGCACTGGGGATTCTTTGCCGGAATGGCTTGGAAGGTATGGTGATCCCTGACCATACGCTACTGCTCAGCTGCAACGCACCCTGGCACGCAGGGGTGGCCCATCCCATTGGTAACTTATGAGTAATCCTGCAAGCCTTGGACAGAGAGGCACAGCTAGCCCAATAGTTCTTATTTACCGCGGGCCAACCAGTATTGGTTTGCCAGCACTTTAAGGAGGCATTCAATGCAGTTCCTCAATAGGTTTGCCCATTTGCTTTGGTTAGTAGATCTCATGGCAGTGATTGTTGTATCAGGTGAAGAAGCCACATCCCAGAAGACATCCGCGAAGATTACCGAGGATGGGTTCTTGGTCGAGCCAACTCGTAACCTTCCAGTGACTCACCGGGCCGACATCGTTGTAGTGGGAGCCAGTTATGGTGGTCTGGGAGGGTGTATGGCTGCGGTGGCCGCCGCGAAACATGGAGCTAACGTCATTTTAATCGAGGAGCTTGGAACTGTGGGACTTCATATTCCAATCTCTATGGGGGTAGTGCTTGGGATCGACGGCTGGCGACCGAATGTAAACCACGGCTTGTTCCGGGAACTCTGCGAGCATATCGTGAAAATGGGCCAGTATTTCTATTCGCCTCAAACATTGGACCAGGTACTCAACGAACGTCAGCAAATCATTGTCCGCTACCATGACATCGTGAGCAACGCAATGCTTTCGCTGATGAAGGAAACCGGTGTGAGGATGCTTTTTCACACGAAGGTTGTGGATGTTGTTGTCGAAAATGGGACCGTCAAAGGAGTGATTGTCGAGTCCCCATCGGGACGTCACGCAATTCTGGGAAAGGCTTTTGTGGATAGCACGGGTCTGGCGGATCTGGCCACAATGGCGGGCGCACCTATGTTGCGTGAGGAACCGTTTATGGGCGTCCAGGTTTACATCGGCGGAGTTGACGAGCCTCGGTATCGTAGGTGGATCGAGGAAGAGAAAGTGACACTTGATAACAGCTACCAGACATGGCTGGAGAGCCAGGTCGGTCCACTTGAGGATTGGTATTATCCTTGGGACCAATGGTGGTTGGAATATCTCGGGGACCGTATGCCCGGTGCTGTAGTCAAAAAGGTGCGGGAGGCGACCGAGAAGGGGGAACTCACCCTGGTCCGACGCTGCGGGAACTATGGCGTCATGGCCATTCCAGAAGGCATCAAGACCAACACCGGAGTGGCCATGCCGAGAACTTACATTACGGGGATTGATCCTCTTAATGTGGATGATATCGCTTGGGCCGAGTATGAAAGCCGGCTCGCTCTGGATGAGTACTACCTGTTTCTCAAAAAGTACATCCCGGGTTTCGAGGAGTGCGTTCTTGAGCGGATTGCTGATACCTATGGCTTGCGGGGTGGCCGCTATATCCAAGTCGATGATCCTCCCACCGAAGAGGACCGTAGCGCTGGGAAGAAGAACGCGGACTGCATTTTCGTGATCCAACGTGGAAAGGACCGCAACCCCTATGAGTTCCCCTTTAGCGCCTTGGTACCGAAGGAGATCGAGGGTCTGCTAGTTGTAGGGAAATCCACCGGCGGTGCCCGCCATTTCCGGACTGCGCATGATGTTCTTTTCATGGGCCAGGCAGCGGGAACTGCCGCAATGCTAGCGGCCCAAGCGGGGGTGTCGCCCGGAAAGGTTGACATAACCAAGCTCCAAACGATTCTCAAGGAGGATGGGGTGGAAATCCCCTATTAAG
>CAZORO010000329.1:0-6531 GCA_964581845.1 uncultured bacterium | reverse complement strand
GAAAGAGGCGCAGCCAGCAGAAAAGATTGAGGCCCGCGGCCCGGATAGCGGCCTTCTCCCAAGCCGACTCCGAGATGACGCGCTCGGTCTCGCCGCGTTTGGGGTCATCCCAACGGAAACGGTACTTGGGGGGAACCGCGATGCCGAAATCCTTCTGAAGGATGTTACCGAGCATCATGTAGCCGAAGCCGATCTGGTGGCAGATACCAACAGTACGGACCTTCGAGTAACGTCCGGCGGCGAGGCAGATGCGCGGCACAGGATTGGTGAAATTCAGCAGCCAGGCGTTCGGGGCGAGTGCCTCGATATCGTGCAGGATTGGCATGACCACCGCGAGGTTGCGGGCGGTGTGGGCGAAGGCGCCGGGGCCGCCATTCTCGGCATAATGCTGGATGCCATACTTCTGGCCGAGGGCATAGTCCTTGCGCCAGCATTTCTCACGGTCGATGGCGATGGAGAGGATCACAAAATCCGCATCCGGGAGCGCCTCACGGCGGTCCGTGGTGCCCTCGATGGTAAAACCCGAGTTCCACTCCTGGTTGAGACGTTGCGCCAGACGGGTGATGAGCTCAAGCCCCTCGGCGTTGATATCGACCAGGCAGAGATGGCTCCCCTCCAGACCCGGCTCCAGCAGCATTTTACCCAGCACGCTCAATCCGAATGAGGCGCTTCCCGCGCCGATGACCACGATCTTGGGGGAATTTGAGAGCGGCATTTTGGACCTCACGCTGTAGGATAATTACATGAATGGTACGTTGCCCTCCCCCCCCCAACCCTCCCCCGCAAGGGGGGAGGGGGAAGAACACTCCCTCCCCCCTTGCGGGGTTGGATTGGGTTGAGTTGGGGTGTTTATAAAGAATTCAGTTCAAACTGTTTTTATACTCAACCCCAGCTTCTCATACTCATCCCTTCTCCGGATGAGTTCCTCGGGATTGGCAGTGCCGGTAATGCCGATCTTTTGGACCGTGATCGAGGCGGCCAGGCATCCCAGCAATCCAGCCTCCTGGTGGTCCGACCCGGCGCACAGGGCCGCGGCCATGGCGGAGATGGTGGTGTCACCCGCACCACAGATATCCACCGGCGGGGGAACCGGGAAACCGGGGATGTGACAGCCTGGCGCGGTGGGCGACTCACACAACAGGATCCCCTGCTCGCCGATGGTGATATAAACCGGCTTGCCGCACTTGGCGGAGAGCTTGCGTCCAAGCTCGACAGTGCCCGGCAGATCGGTGGGGGCGGTTCCGAGTCCCAAAGAGAGCGCGGCCTCGGTGGCATTGGGCTTGAGGTACACCCCGGTGAACTCGGAGGTGCGTGCTCGCGAATCGGCGAAGACCACCTTGCTGGGATACTCTCGCGCCAGCGACAGAACTTTCTCGCGAATCCGGTCGGTGACACAGTGATGGTTACGTTCCTCGAACTGATCGGCTACCAACAGGCCATCGAGGGTGGGGAAAAGGTGCGCGAGGGAGTCGATGAGCATCTCCTCCAGGCCGCGCGGCATGACTCCACGGGTGCGGATATCGATGCGGTCGAGTTCCTCCGGCTCGCTGTCCTTTTTGATCAACAGCGGCTTGTTGTAGGTGGGGGTCAGGTAGCCGGGGTGGGAGACGAGGCAGTCCTCCAGTACGCCGACCTGGGTCAGGGCCTTACGGAGTGCAAAGCCCTCGCCATCCTCGCCTAGGGGGCCGATGGCAAAGACCGAGCCGGTGCCGAGGTCTTTCACATTGGCGGCGACATTTCCCGCTCCGCCGGGCGAGCAACGTACCCGGAAGACCTGATGCGCATAGCGTCCGGTCTCGCGCGAGATCTCCACCAGCTCCGGTTCGATATCGAAATACCGGTCGAGGCAAAAATCCCCCAGCACACCGATGCGGGCCCGGGGGAGGCGATTCAAAATCTCAAGTAAACGTTGAGCATTCATGTCAAATTCCGGGGAGAAGAAGGAAGTGGTGGAGCTGAGGGGGATCGAACCCCTGGCCTCTTGAATGCCATTCAAGCGCTCTCCCAGCTGAGCTACAGCCCCATCCATGACCGGGAAAGTGGGAAATGTACCACCGAGGGGGCGGGAGGGTCAACGGGTGGCGGGGAAATGGGGGGATTGGGTGGTGAGGGACCTTTGAGAGTTCGTTGAATCACAAAAGAAAGCACCCAAAAGAGGGAGAAGATCCAGGAAAATAATACAGAAATAAAATCTGTTTCTCTTGACTAAATAGTAGACCGAAACGAGGGACATATGCCCTGGCCTTACTTGGGCTGTACGGTATAGTCCTATTTTGCTAGTGGAAAAAATATACCGTATAGACATCAGTTATTACGAGGTAAAAGTTCTTATTGGAATCTAAGAAGATGGAATTCCGGGAAATTTCCGAAAATGATATCCCCGCTCTTTTTGCTGTCCGGGTGGCAACACGTGAGAACACATTATCCATGGAGCAACTCACGGGACTCGGTATCACCGAGGAGTCGGTCTTGATTTGTTACAGCAGACCCATCGTGGATGGCTATGCCAATGTGATGAGCAGGTTGTCGGGTTTGCGATGGGGAATAGAAACACAGGAGAGATGCGGGTGATCGCTGTCCTTCCGGAGTATGAAGGCCGTGGCATCGGCAAGAAACTAATTGAGGCTGTTGAAAGATGGCTTTGGTTGGTTGGGATGAGATTTGGTTGACAACCGGCATGGATACCAGCTTACGGGCGTATGGTTTCTACCTTCATCGAGGATGGTCTGACTCCAAGGTCGATAATGGATGCAGATACATGACCAAGAAAAGACCAGCCAACCTTGTTGCACCTTTCAAATGATTCCCCAAGTTCAACCAGATTGATGATTATTGTGAATGTTTGTTGAATGAAGGGCAGCAGATTCAACCAGAGTAACTCGTACTATACTGATGCCCCAAGTCCCCCATCACCACCCTTTCCACCCCACGCCTGATCCTACGCCCCATTGCCCTCTCCGATGCCCCCGAAGTAAAACGTCTGGCTGGAGACCGCGCTATCGCTGCAACCACCCTCATGATCCCGCACCCCTATGAAGAAGGTATGGCCGAGGAGTGGATTTCGACCCATGCCGCCACCTTCGAGGCGGGAAGGGCGGTCGACTTTGCCATCACGCTCAGGGCCGATGGCAGCCTGCTGGGGGCGATTGGTTTGAGGGACATCTCGGTGGGGCATCAAGCTGAGTTGGGATACTGGATCGGGGTGCCCTACTGGGGCCAGGGGTACTGCACCGAGGCCGCGCGCGCGGTGATTGTTTATGCCTTCACCACCCTGGACCTCTTCCGGGTTCATGCCCACCACTTCTCATGCAATCCCGCTTCCGGCCAGGTCCTGCGTAAGCTCGGAATGAAACATGAGGGTTGCCTACGGCGGCATATCCTCAAGTGGGGGCAGTTCGAGGATATCGAGATGTATGGGATTCTACGGGAGGAATGGACACACTGATCGGTTTGTTGGTTCCAGGTCTTCCCCAACACCTTCAACCTCAAAACATCAAGTGGTTTTGCTCAAACTCGAAATGGCCTACAAGTGGGACAAAAACCATGAGATAATCTTTCAATCATGCGATAAGAATGGGTGAGCGGATGATGATGCAAAGAAAGATATACATTACTAGCCACGACAAATCACGTCTCGAAAAACTTATCAGGGATGCTGCCGGTCAAGGTGGGATTGATCTGGAGCCGTTGGCCAAAGAACTGGAACGAGCAGAAATCGTGTCGCCCAAACAGGTGCCACCGGGAGTGGTGACCATGAACTCGAAAGTGGTTCTTCGAGACATGGCCTCTTCCGAGAAAATGACTTATGTCCTAGTTTTTCCCAGAGAGGCCGATATCGACCGGGGCGCGATCTCGGTCCTTGCCCCTGTGGGCACAGCGATACTGGGGTACTCCAAAGGAGATATTGTTGAATGGCCGGTTCCGTCTGGAATACGGCGTATTTGCATCGAAGATGTCCTTTACCAGCCTGAAGCAGCTGGAGATTTCCATCGATAGTGACAACAAACCGCTAAACGTGCTGGCGTACTCTCTGTCCCTTCGTTCTCCCGAATTCCACCAGGTGTAGTGTCTCCCTGGAGACCGTGTCATCGCCGCGGCCATCCTCATGATTCCACAATCCTCCTATGAGGGGGGCATGGCGAAGGAGCAGATCGGAACACACGCCGCTACTTTCGAGCCGGGGAAGGGGGTTCCGTGGATGTTTGGCTAATCAGTATAACCTGCGCGCCCAGATCATAATTCCCCAACTCTGTGTCCGGAGCAGTGGAATTTTGGAAATCACTTGATCCAGACAATTCAGAAACCGGGTAACTGACTGAATCTTCGGAATGATCCGGCTGAAATCGAGGAGATCCGGGAAGACCAAGGGGTAGGCGAAATACCCGAAATACTGGAAATGCTCAAGGGTGAAATCGCGTTCCAGCAGCTTTCTGAAAACCTTCAAACTGAGATTCTGGTGGTATTTCGAAAAATGTTTGCCATGATTCGTGATCCATCGTGGGAGTTCCGAAAGTATCGAACGGTTGGTGTCGGCGAAGACCGCGTAGCCACCCGGTTTGAGAACACGAGCTATTTCAGCAATCCCTTTTTCTTTGTCAGGAAGATGATGTATGAGGCTCCGGGAAAGCACCAGATCGAAAGTGTAGTTGGGAAATGGAAGTTCAAGGCTGTTACCACGCACGATCCGGCCTGTGATTTTTCTGGTAGCCAGTAGCATCTTCGAGGAGAGGTCAATACCGGTCACATTCCTCCCCCTTAGATATTCCAGGAGGATCCCGGTTCCGCACCCGTTATCGAGAATCTGACCCTCAAGAGGCATTCCCTCCAACATGAGGCGTGTCCACCAGAGATGATACTCGCGTGAATGAGGTTTCAAATAACGTAGGGATTGGTATGCCTCGGCGGCCTGATCTTGTACCGCAATCTCCCCGGTGAAATCTGGACGTTGTCCGTTCATCGGAAAAAGCTTCATCTACCGCGGTGGAGGTTGGATTTCTGATCCACCAACAGGCCGAAGAAATGACGACAAAGAATAAATTGGTCATTCATAGCATTTTGATCGATTCTTGTGGATGCCGCCATTATTTATCGTCCTTTGAATAGACGGCAAGTACCAGGGGAGGGAGGGGTGAGGTTTCTGGAGTTCCATCCCCCCGCGAAAGAGGGAATCCAAAGTCACGCCCCTTTTTCATAAGGCTGTTAGCCATTAACTGGTGCTTCTTGGCCTTATATCCAACACTGAGTATCTCGAATTCATGTATCATCTCCCTTAAGATCCCCATTAGGTGTATAAGAGTATCGATTTATTAGGCCGGTCCAAGGAACCCCACTTCATCTACTCACCAAGGAGACACCCCTCTTGAGCGGCACCTATTTCCTCAATGTCATCGACATCTCCATCATTGCGTTCTACATGCTCAGCATGGTGGCGGTTGGCTGCTACCTGAAAAGGCGCGCCACCGGAAGCATGGAGGACTACTACCTGGCGGGGAGAAAACTCCCCTGGTGGCTGCTGGGCACATCCGGAACCCTGGCTTGGTTCGATATGACCGGCACCATGATCATCACCTCGTTCATCTTTATGCTCGGGCCACGCGGTCTGTTCATCGAGATCCGTGGAGGCGTGGCCATCGTGCTGGCCTTCATGTTGTGCTGGATGGGCAAATGGAACCGCCGTTCAGGCTGCATGACCATGGCGGAATGGATGGAATACCGTTTTGGAGCGGGAGTGGGGGGAAGCCTTGCGCGGATTATCATGGCTGTGTCCATGATGCTCTTCACCATGGGAATGATCGCTTACCTGGTGCGTGGCGATGGCCTTTTCCTTTCGATGTTCCTGCCCTTTTCGCCACAAACCTGTATCCTGTTCATGTTTGGAGTAACCACGCTTTACACCGTCCTTTCCGGTTTTTATGGGGTTGTTTTCACTGACCTGGTGCAGACGTTCATCATCCTCATTGGTGTGACTCTTGTTGCTTCCAGGGCCTTTTTCGCTGTCCCAGATGTGGAGAGCCTGGCTCAGACCGCCCAACAAGTGACTGGCAACAGCCTGTGGACCAGTTCTCTTCCGGCCTGGAAAACCGAGATGCCCAAGGGGTATGAGGATTACCAGTTCCTGCTTCTATTCGCTTTCGCCTATTTCATCCGTCAATCCTTAGGTGGCATGAACATGGGGGGAATGCCGCAATACTTCGGCGCGCGCAGCGACCGGGACTGTAGCCTATTGACTGTGATGTGGACCAGCATGATGACCTTCCGCTGGCTCATGATCATGGGATTCGCGGTGCTGGGGATTTATATGGTTCAACGCGAATTTCCAGATCATGACCTCCTAACGCAAGCGGCGGCACTGATTAAAGAGCATCACCCCGAGGCCGCGAGTGTGGATAACAAAAACATCTGGCCCAGTGTCGTGGCCTCAATCGCGAACCATCCCGAAGGTGAACCAAGCGCTCTTGTCTCTGGGCTACAGGGAATACTGGGGGCGAGCTGGCCAGCGCGGGTTCAGCTTCTGACTTGGGATGGAACCAT
>CAZORO010000328.1:1112-6532 GCA_964581845.1 uncultured bacterium | reverse complement strand
GGGAGGAACACGGCCCCAGGGACGAAGCATGATCTTCATAATAAATACCCGCGGGTAACGCTACGCTTACCTCCGGGTACCAACAAAAAAGAGATTTTTTATTCCAATGGTCAGTATTAATTGGTCCAGGAGTTGATATCATCCTCGGCCAGACTGGTACCCGATCCCTTGCGGTCAGAGGCATCCGAGACACCATCGCCATCATTGTCACGGCCATCGGAACCAGAGAGGTTGCCAGGCTGGAAAAGACCACGAGTCTTGTCGTTGGGGCCAGCCACGGATTGGGCGGGACGGCCATCGGCTCTTGCGGTGATGCCATCTGGTCCAGCGGACCAGAATTGACCTGAAGCCATCCCAAACGGGACATTCGCCTGATTCCCTTTGTCGTTGACCGCCTTTTCGCTGTCCATTGCGATCAGTCCCAGGATCGACGAGTCCAGAGTGCTGGTGTTGTCATTGAAACGTTTTCTTAGATCATCGGGGGAAACATAGATAATGGGACGGCGCCAAGGATCAAGCAGCGGTCTCCATTCTTCAACTTCGGGATTACTCATACGGAGTGAATCCATCTTGAGGGCGTTGGGTGAACCGGACTGGGCACTCTGTTTGATTTGGATGTCGGTGGTTTGGTTGTACTCGTGTGCATAACTCTCCGCGCCAGCATTCCCCGAGTTGAATTCCATGTAGGGTGGGTTGTATTTCTTAGAAGATTTGGTGCTGTAGGGAGAAAATCCACCGAGCACCGCGTAAAGGTGTTCCGAACCGCTAAGTGGCCACTGGCGAGTATCGGTGTTGTAGGCTGCCACCGTACCTTTTAGTTCGATTATGAATGTTTTTGCTTGAGTAATCCTGGCTTGCTCCATTGCCCGCAGAAAATTGGGGAGCCCAATCCCCACAAGGATGAGAATAACGGCGATGACCACCAGGAGTTCAATCAGAGTGAAGCCGCGCCGGAAGCGGAATGGATGCGGAAATGAAAGAACCATGGGAATTCTCCTTCTAGGAGTAAGGATAGCCTTGGGGGAAAAGGAGTGTCAACGTCGCCTCTTGATATCGAGCGCGCATCTTCCGAAACTAGACATTGGTTAAGCCCACGTTAAGCCATCCAAGAAAAGTTCCATGATTGCCACCTCAGCCGCCATCGCCCGCCCCAGAAGCCGTGCCTATCCAAGGCCGCAGATGCTCCACACCTGGATTCTGAACCGGTATCTGGTGGTGGAGCTGTTACCGCCTCTGAGCATGGGACTCTTTCTCTTCGCTGGGGCGCTTATGCTCATTTCGATCCGGGATATTCTGGATGTGATCCTGTTGAGCGGAGCTCCATCGGGCCCGATTTTTAAGACACTTCTCTGTCTATTCCCTCCCCTGTTAACTGTCTCATTGCCCATCGGCTGTCTACTCGCGTCCATGCTGGTGTATGGACGGCTCGCGGAGGACCGTGAACTGACCGCCATGCGTGCGGCGGGTGTCGCCACCATGACTCTCCTTGTTCCCGCGCTCTTTCTCGGCGTGTGCCTGACTGTACTCAATCTGCTTTGGACTGCTTATGTCACTCCTAGGGCGCTTGACGTTATGAAACAGGCGCGCTGGGAGATTGTTCAGAAGATGACCTCCATCAGTTGGCTCAAGCCGGGCCAGTTCACCGCGCTAGATGAGGATTTGGCCTTCTACTTTACCGGTTCAACCCCGGGAACGAATACGATTCATGACATCATAATCTTTAGTAGTGGATCACCCTCGAGCACATCGATTTTCGGTGATACTACCTCCGGTAAGGAGGCCAGCAACTGGACCGTGTCATCACCCACCGCCACACTTCAACCCGATCCCTCACGAGGAATCCTAGATATCTCTCTCCGGGATTGCATTTCGGAAAACCTCTCTCCCGAGAAGCTTTACACTGTCCAAATCAAGACGGTTACAATCTCCATCGATATTGGTGGGCGGCTGGCGAAGATGCTGAGCGGTTTCTCCAAGGAGCAGAAAAGCTGGTCCGATTTCCGTAGAATCGCCGACAAAGCCAGGATGGACTATGAGGTTCTCCGGGAGGGGCTTGGTTTTCCAGAGGGAACACCCCATGGCAAGGTGTACGATGAGGCCAAACGCTTGATCGAGATACGGCGGAACGATCCAATGGCCGCTCCACCTTTGCCGGGTGGGTTGGATGATATCAAGACAGTAAAGTCCTTTCTAGAAACCGCCCAATCAAATACCAACAGCGCCCAGCTGCGCATTGCTTACCCGGTGGCGACTTTTCTCTTCATGCTGATCGGGACGACTCTGGGGCTGCTGACCGGACGCGGCAACCGGACTATCAGTATCCTGGTGACTGTTGGGGTTCTCCTCTTTTACTACTCAATCCAGAAGTTAGCCGAAGGTTTCTCGGAAAACCTCGCGATGACACGTTTCTTTGATCCCGGATTTCTAATTTGGTCACCCAACCTGATCCTTCTGGTTCTGGGATTGATTCTGCTCAGGGTGGTTTCAAGACACTGATGTTCCACATCCTGCAACGGTATACCGCCGCATCATTTCTACGGAGTTTGATCTTCACCTGGATCGTCCTGAACGCCGTGGTGATCTCCCTGATCCTGGGCGACAAATGGGATGACCTCATGGAATACAAGGCAACTCCCATTCAAGGGCTCACCTATTTCATTTGCATCCTGCCTCAAACGACTTTGGTTGTTTTTCCCGCAGTGTGCATGATGGGGGCTTTGTTCGGGATGTTGACGCTCTCACGCAACAACGAGCTGGCCGCGATGTTCGCGGGTGGGGCCAGTCTACGCTGGCTGGTCAGGCCCTCGCTTGTCCTGGCTTTGCTATTGGGGGTGGGTTCCTTTCTCTGGAATGAGTATCTCGCGGCTCCCCTTTCACGTCATGGAGAGCAGATGATGGTCACCCAGATCCAGAAGAAACGTGGAATCTTCGATGATTATGGCCTTCTCTGCGGCAGCAAGCACCGCTTTATCCGCTACACCGATTTCGATTGGGACTCCGCCAGCCTGGCGGGTTTTGTGCTCCATGAAATGTTGCCTGGCGGAAAGGGACACAAGCGCTATATCAGCGCGGATATCGCCGTCTGGGACCCCACGATTGACAACCCCGAAACCGGTAAGAAAGGGGCCTGGGTTCTTACCTCAAAAAGTCCCGAATCGGAGAACTATGTCATTGAGGTTCAGGATGAATGGCATTCGGAGATACGGCCCCTGAATCCCCAAGGCGAGCACCTTTTCCTTGAGGAAACCCCCGATGACTTCGGAGTCGATCAACGCCGTCCCTTTGAAATGGGCTACCGGGAGCTGAAGAGGAGGATTGTAAGGCTGGAGGAGGCGGGTAGCTCGGCGCTGGCTCTTTATCCCGATTTACAGTTTAAGATTGCTTTCCCTTTCTCGGTGGTTGCTCTGATCATGATCGGCCTGGCATCGGGGGCGAGCTCCTTCCTGGTGGGCAGGGAGGGGGCGGCACGATTCACATATCCCCTCGCGGCCTGCCTGATCATCATGTCCCTTTATTATACCTTCGCTGGAATGTGCCTTGCTTTGGGCTACATGGGAACATTCGATCCTATTGTTTCCGCATGGCTTCCCAATGTGGTTTTCGGGGCGCTCGGGCTCTGGTTTCTGATGAAAACATAAAGTAAAAGATCCTTCTTGACATCATCCACTAAACTGCATATAAATGCACTATGACCGCATCCGTGGATCTTCTCCTGCGTCATGGTTTCCCTCGTGGAATTGTCACCGCCCTACGTGAGGATGGAATCACTGAGTTGCTGGAACACCAAGTGGAAGCGGTGCTCCGATTCCAACTTTTAGGGGAAGATGACCTGTTGGTTTCGCTCCCAACCTCCTGCGGTAAGACATTGATTGGGGAGCTTGCGGGTGTGGGAGTGGCACTCCTGGGGAAACGCGCGGTGTTTTCAGTACCACTCAAAGCCCTCGCCCGCGAGAAGTTCGAAGTCTTCTCCCGCCGTTATGGACAGTATGGCTTGCGTGTCCGTTTGGCTACTGGCGAATTCTCCGCTCACCAGCGTGATCTTCAAAGGGGCGATTATGACATCGCGGTAATGATCCACGAGAAGCTCAAGCATCAGTTGATCCGCGAGCCGGGGTTTGCCCGGAGTATTGGAGTGGTGGTTCTGGATGAACTTCAGGGAATCGAGGAATCCTCACGCGGACCGGACCTGGAGTTCCTGCTTGGTTTGCTTAAAAGCCACACTCCGCGCATCCGCCGTGTGGGATTGGCCGGTATCCTCGCCCCGGATGATCCACTGGTGGAGGACTTCGGACGGCGGGTGTTGACATCCAGAACCCGCCCCATCGATCTGCGGCAGAGCATTGTCTTAACCGATAAGAGCCTGGCAAGGACCGCGCTATCCGAATACGGAATCCAGCCTCCAGAAGACATGAAGGAAGGCTGGATCTCGGTCTATCGCTCCCACAACTCAGGCGCGGTGGAGGCCGAGGTCCTTCCCGTTTCTCCCCAGTTTGGTGAAGGAGATTGGGAGTTTCTACGTTTGGTGCGCGGGATTGTTCAACGGGGTGAATCAGTTCTGGTCTTTCTCCCAACCCGCCGCGAAGTCGAGCAAGCCGCCGCTCAATTCGCGGAGAGCAGGCCCCTTACGGAGGAACTCCCCCAGATTCCCGGGTTCGAGCTTCTCGAGGAGGATCTTCTCTCTCACTGTCTGGCTCGTGGAATCGGCTTCCACCATGCCGATTGTTCACCGCTGGCGCGGAACCTCATCGAGGAGGCCTTTCGCAAAGAACACATTCGTGTCCTTTTCTGCACCTCGACGCTGGCAATGGGGGTCAACCTCCCCGCCCGGAATGTGGTAATCCATCCCTTTGTTTGGAACCGGCACGGGCTGGCAGGAGAATTGTCGCTACTGCCGGAGACCGTGTTGCGGAACATGTCGGGACGCGCGGGGAGGCTCGGGCTGGGGGAGGACCACGGCCGCGCGTTGCTCCTCGCGCGCACCGAACGGGAATGGGACCTTTACCGCCGTTGCTATTGGACCGATCTGGCGCCAAGACTCCATCCCAGCCTCCTTTCGGGAGAGTTGGGGCCGTACCTATTAGCCGCTATAGCCTTGGGACGCAACCGGATTCCCGACCTGACCACGCTTTTCGAGAGCCTTTTGTCCGCTCAGTTGGAGCCTCGGATTCCAGACAAGGTTCAAGAAACGCTCCGTCAGGCCGAGGATCTACGCCTCATTGAGATCACCACGAGTCAAGGGGAGGCTTGCGGGTGTTTGAAGCTCACCCCACTCGGTGAGGTGACAGCCTTGCGCGGGCTATCATTCGAGACTGTTCACCAATTCAATGAATGGACCGAAGCCTTTGAGGGGAATCATCCTTGCGGCTTACTCTGTCTTTTAGTTGTTTGCTCCACTCTCGAGGCGCAGGAGTGGAACTGGC
>CAZORO010000328.1:0-1102 GCA_964581845.1 uncultured bacterium | reverse complement strand
CGCGACCACAACCCGGAGATCCGCGCGTGCTGGGTGGCACAGGCACGGGATCATCTGCCCATTTCCGACTTGCTTTCACTAGGAGGAAACTGGCCGGTTCAGGAAGCATTACCCAAGCCGATGGAGGATGCCGCTAAGATGGGGATGATTCTTCTGGAGTGGGCTTGTGGAGAGCCCCTTTCCGTCATACGTGAACGTGCCCCCAGTTTGGGACTGGGTTGTCTTCATACTGCAGGAGATGGAGCTCGTTGGTTACTCGAGGCGCTCTCGGATGTCTGGCAGGCGGGAGGACGGGGAGCGGAGGGGGCGGCCGCGATCCGGTTGCTCGCACGGCGGGTGGGAGCGGGGCTGTCCGAAGAGATGCTCGAGTGGGAAATCCTCCCGGCGGACCTTCTTGACCGGGATCACAAGATCGCTCTTGCCCACGAGGCTGGATCCCCAGAGCATCTACTGGAGATGAACCTCGGAAACTTGACTCATCTGCTCCCTATGGAACGTTTGGAACGGATCCATAGCTTCTTGAGCGAAGCACTCAGTCAACACAGTAAAAGCGCGGCATCCCCAGTGGAGAATTCAACCTTAAACCTCGATGCCAACCTGACAGAGGAAGGTCCCTTTTACAAAGCAACCACCTGGAGCCAGACGGCTGCTCTGGGAATGCGTGGCTCCGAACTCCTGCTTCGTTTGGTCAGAAAGCGCCTATCAGGCAAGGGAAATGGTTGGGTACGCAAGGAAGACCTCGGGATTCCCCCTGAGCATCTCTCGCAACGGATCAGTGACTTGCGTGCGCGCCTTGGGGCGCCTCCGCCGGGCCTTTCGACATGGATCGAGAACGACCGGCGAGGTCATTACCGCCTCACCTGCGGACCGGAATCGATCTGTTGGCATCCAGCAAAGACACCCGCGCCAGTGAAAGCACTTTTGGAATAAATCCCCCCTCTAGCTTACTTCACCCCCCCCACCCCAACCCTCCCCCGCAAGGGGGGAGGGGAATTTATGCTCCCCCCTCGCCTTACGGGAGAGGGGGGTTTGGGGGGGTGAGGTGCTCCTCGCCTTACGGGAGAGGGGGGTTTGGGGGGGTGAGGTGCTCCTCGCCTTACGG
>CAZORO010000327.1:0-6534 GCA_964581845.1 uncultured bacterium | reverse complement strand
ACTCCCAGACGGGTCAACTCCCGTGCGATGATCAGATGCGCCAGGTGGCTGGTGGGATGTGATGTTTCATCTACCGAGACCTCGAAATCGAAGGGGGCCTGGCCTTTCCAGCATTGTTCAACCCAGCGATAGAGCTCCTGGATCCTCAGGATGGCCTGACCATAAATCAATGCAATTCGCTGGATAGTCAGCTCATCGCTGGAGATTCGGCCAATCCCTTTGATTGAGTGAGGTTGGGCATACTCCTGTATGTAGTGGCCAAAATGTTCTGGTTGTTTGGAACAGAGCTCGGCGAAGCTGCGCTCCACCTGATTGTCAGTCAGCCGTTGAACCTCGTCACGGACCGCATCGGAGGGATCAACCGTAAAGAAGGTGAAGCCAGCCTCAACGCAAGCGGTGATCTGCTCCTCGGTCTTCATGTGGTCCGCATCGGCGCCCCAAGGACTCTGGAATTCCGATTCAGCAATCACGCTTGCCGCATCCCACATGATTTGAGCGGGCGTCCGTCCGATCCTTTCCATTTCACGTCCGGATTGCTGGGCAAAGATGGGGACCACTCTTCCCTCCCTTCCCATGCGATTGTGGGCCAGGAGATGGCCTGGTGTGGCGAGGCCAAGACGGTCGCCGTAACCCATCGAGGGAGCCAGACCGCAGGGTTGTGGATGTGTCCAGGGTTTTTCTCTCCAAAGGGAATGGAGTTTTTGGATCTGCTCAGGTGGGTTGTGGAAAATGGACATGACAGTTCCTTTCAGTCCTGTCTCGAATTAAGTGGTGGTAGCAAGGAGTGGCGATTTCAATCGCCGTGTGTCACCCGTGTGAACGATATCACAGCCATGTGTAGAAATACGAATAAATTCGCCACTCCGATACTGTGGTGACACAGCAAGAGAAGCTATCTTGTGGTGACCGCCTCGCGTCTCATCCGGTTCACCTCGCGGTGAGCCAAGCGGATCACCTCCGGCAAACGGAACCGTGTGCACAAACGCGAAATCCACTCCACAGAGGTTTCGAGATCGCTCTTATGGCCGATCGAGACATACACCGGCTGGACTCCATCGCGAGTCCTCAAGGCGCACCCGATGACCTCCCCCTGGTCGATCAATTCCGCTCGGGAGCCACGCATCCCCCAGAGGGGTTCATGTTCCCCCACCAGGAGTGATTTTGCGCAGCCCAGGGTGGGGCAGTCCCACAGCAAGCCTGCATGACAAGCCAACCCAAATCGCCGTGGGTGAGCATACCCCTGGCCATCCATCACAAGCAGATCCGGTTTCCGCAAGAGCGGCTCCCAGGCCTGATCCAGGAGTGGCAGCTCACGGAAGGAGAGGAGACCGGGAACATAGGGAAAAGGGACCGAACCGGAGAATCGTCCGATCTGTTGAACTTCGAGGCTGGGCCAGGAACAGACCACAATGGCCGCGAAGCCATCCGTGGCTCGTTTTTCATAGGAGCAGTCCGCCCCGGCGACCAAGAGCCCCTCGCGCGGGGGAGGCAGTGGCTCTTGCCGTACCTTTCCGGCGAGTTCGCGCTGTAGAGCAATGGCTTCCTTAGGGGTCAGGTTAGAGAGAAGGATCTCCATCGCCGTTCACGGAGTCTTTTCCGAATAGGGCTTCATAATCTCTTTCGATTTCCTCATCGGTGGGGACTTGGATCTCCTCGGCGGGAATCCAAACGATCTGGTCCTCCCGCGAAACCACCACGCTCTGTCCCAGCCGTTTATGTTCAGCCAGCGCTTTAGCGACCCCACGGCGGATGCCGAGATAGATCGCTTTGCGTTGGTCAGAATGGCTCATTCGGACTTCCTTCGTAAAAAGCTTATCATAACAGCTCCACTCATCCGCGAGAGGGAGGTAAAGGTTGAGGAAGTTGGCGACACCTCCCGATCTCTGTTGCCCTCTTGCTTCCGGTCCGGCAACTCCAATGCTCCTCTTTATAGACGTTCGTCCTAACCCGATGATAGAATGGCAATGGAAGGAGAGGGTCATGCCAGAGTTGGAAGTGATGCCTAGAGCCAAAGCGGATGTTCAGGATGTCGCGGATTATTTCATTCGCAGAAGCGATCTCGAGGCGGGGGATGTCCTCACTCATCTGAAGCTCCAGAAGCTCCTTTACTACGCGCAAGGCTGGCATTTGGCGCTCTATGGCATACCTCTCTTCGAGGCCCCTTTGGAGGCTTGGGAGCATGGGCCAGTTTGTCCGGAGGTATGGAAGAGGTTCAAGGATAAGTCCTGGAATCCGATCCTCCCAGCTGAGACCAGTGAGTATCCCGACAGTGAACTCAACCAAGAAACCATGGACTTTCTTTCAGAGGTGTGGGATGTCTATGGCCAGTTTTCCGCCAAACGCCTTGAAGAGATGACTCATGAGGAGCAACCTTGGAGGGATGCCTTTGACCAGAGCAACACTCAGGCTGGTATCATCTCCACATCAGCACTCCGCCGCTTCTTCGTCTCCCACAAGAAACGGAAACGCTGACTGTGGCGAGGCGAAAGAAGCTTCCAGGTGAGCCTGTTCACATCGGCCCAGATGTCCATTCTGGTGCCTTCAACCATCTCAGCACAGACCACCTTAAGGCATCTCTTTCGTTTGAGCTGCTTCCAAGAGTTCATGGATCCCGCCCCCTTCAGAATCATGAGGTTGAAGCCTTCATCTCCTTTTTGAGGGACGTCTCCTCACGAACTTGGACACAAATCATGCAGACCGGAGGGCGGAGCAAGTCTGGACTTGGGTTCACGCCCTTGCAGCGTAATCCATTCCCAAGCCTGTACGGTATGAAACCTGACGATACTGTCAGCGAAATGCGTGTAACAGACAAGTTCCGTGTTTTCGGAATCCGTCGGAGGTCAGTCTATTTCGTCATCCATCTTGATCCCGACCACAAGGTCCTCCCCTCCTAGACCACGTAAAAATAGCGTGTCTCTCCCCCATTGCCTCCGCTCCTCCTCACCCGGATTGACTTGATCTCCCCATCGTTTACTAATCGTGATCATGCCCCCAAGAGAAGAGATTGTCATTCTGGATTTCGGTTCGCAATATAACCAGTTGATTGCCCGCAGGGTGCGTGAGCAGGGAGTCTACTGCCGGATCTTTCCTTTCAATCTCCCGCTTGAAGAGATCCGAAAGATCAATCCCAAGGGCCTGATCCTCTCCGGAGGACCGAGTAGCGTCTATGCGCCCGGCGCACCGCTCCCCGATCCGGGGATTTTTCAGCTCGGAGTTCCGGTTCTTGGAATCTGCTATGGCCTCCAGGTGATGGCGCACCTCCTGGGTGGAAAAGTCAGCCACTCTTCCGAGCGGGAGTATGGCCACGCCACCCTCATGAAGACGGGTTCAGAAACTCCCCTTTTTGATGGGCTGGATGAGGAGTTCCAGGTCTGGATGAGCCATGGCGACCGGCTGGAAATCCTGCCAGAGGGCTTTCATTCCATTGGAGAATCACCGAATTCGCCTTATGCGGCGGTGGCGAATGAGGGAACCCGTCAATATGGGGTTCAATTCCACCCTGAGGTGGTCCATACCCCGGAGGGACCACGCATTTTGGGGAATTTTGTGCGCAAGGTGTGTGACTGTTCGGGTGATTGGTCCATGGGATCATTCGTGGAGAACACCGTCACAGATATCCGCCGAAGGGTGGGTGATTCCCATGTCCTGTGCGCCGTCAGCGGAGGAGTGGATTCCTCAGTGACCGCCGCACTAGTGGCTAAAGCCATTGGGGAACGGTTGACCTGTATCTTTGTGGACAATGGGCTGCTGCGGCATGGCGAAGCCGAACGGGTCAAGACTGCGCTCAAGGACCGCTTGGGGATCAACCTGCGTTTCGTGGATGCCTCCGAACGATTCCTGGCAAACCTCAAGGGTGTCGTCGACCCGGAGCGGAAACGCAAAATCATCGGTCACACCTTCATCGAGGTCTTCGAGGAGGAAGCCGGTAAAATTGGCAAGGTGGAGTATCTTGTTCAAGGTACCCTCTATCCCGATGTGATCGAATCGGTCTCCGTGGCGGGACCCTCCGCCACCATCAAGTCCCACCACAACGTGGGTGGGCTTCCAGAAAAAATGAACCTGCAGTTGATCGAACCGCTGCGCGAGCTCTTCAAGGATGAGGTCCGCCGGGTGGGGTTGGTGCTTGGTCTGGATGAGGATTTGGTGTTCCGTCAACCTTTCCCGGGGCCGGGACTAGCGGTCCGTGTTCTTGGCGAGGTAACCCGTGAGGGTTGCGAGCTCCTGCGCAAGGCCGATAAGATAGTGATTGATGAATTCAAGGCCTCCGGCTGGTATCGCAAAGTCTGGCAGTCCTTCGCGGTGCTTCTCCCGATCCGGTCAGTCGGTGTAATGGGCGATGAGCGGACTTATGACCGCGCCGTGGCCATCCGTGTCGTTGAGAGCCAGGATGGGATGACCGCCGATTGGGTCGATCTGCCGGGCGAACTGCTCAGACGGATCTCGAACCGGATCGTTAACGAAGTGAAAGGGATCAACCGTGTCGTCTACGACATCAGCTCCAAACCCCCCAGCACCATCGAGTGGGAATAAGGGCTGTTTGTTTGGCTCTTCATGGAAAAAAGAGGGAGTGGATTCCCGCATGCGCGGGAATCCATGTTGCCATCACAACCTTTAATGGTGCAATGGTTTGTGAGTAATATTTAAGGACACTTCTCCGCATGTCGATTTTTTCCAATCCAATCGAGTTCCTTCTTCTCGCCACGGGCAGGATCCCCGCCATTCTATTCGCCCTATCCTTCCACGAAGCCGCGCATGCCTGGATGTCTTTGCGTTGCGGGGATGACACGGCGGCACGCATGGGACGGATCACATTGAATCCTTTGGCCCACCTGGACCCCATCGGATCGATCGGGATCTTTCTTGGTTTTTTTGGTTGGGGAAAGCCTGTTCCCTATGTAGAGCGTAACCTGCGGAATCCCCGCCGGGATGCGATGTGGATCGCGGCCGCTGGACCGCTCTCCAATTTGATACTCGCGGCCATCTCCGGCATAGCTTTCCGGATTCTGTATCACTTCGCCGAGGTGGGAGAAGGTGCCGGAGACCGGATCATTCTGTTTCTTCTCTTCCTAATGTCCTTCTCATTGATCGTGAATCTGTTCCTGTGCTTCTTCAATTTGATCCCGGTTTTCCCCTTGGATGGTGAGAAGGTCTTATTGGGTTTTCTCCCCTACCGCCAAGCTTATCAATTCGCTCAGTTCAGACAGTATGGCCCCATGGGGCTCCTTCTTCTCATCTTGGTGGGACAACCCCTTGTCAGCGCCTGGCTTGAGTTGATGGCAAAACCGTTCTTTTACTTGTTCGCGGGTGTGAGTTTCATGGAAACGTTAGGCGTCATTCAGGCAACTTTTTCCGCGTTGTGGGGTTAATAATGCCTTTGCTTTACTCTCATTCTCCTTCTAAGATCAAAGGATCATGACGGAACATATCCTGGGAATTTCGGCCTACTACCATGACAGCGCCGCCGCGCTCTTGCGTGATGGTGAGATCTTCGCCGCCGCGCAGGAGGAGCGTTTCACACGCAAGAAGCACGACTCCGGATTCCCGCTCAAAGCCGTTCAGTATTGTCTACGCGAGGCGGGGATCACCGCCAATGAATTGACCCATGTGGTTTTTTACGAAAAACCCTTTGTCAAATTTGAACGGATCCTTGAGACCTATCTCTCCATCTCGCCACGTGGTCTGACCCAGTATCTCCAAGCACTTCCATTATGGCTCACTCAGCGATTGTGGATGGGCGATGACATTGGGAAGGAGTTGGACTACGAGGGTGAGGTGCTCTATGCCGAGCACCATGAATCCCATGCCGCCAGCGCCTTCTTCCCCAGTCCTTTTCAGGAGGCTGCGATCCTGACAGTCGATGGAGTCGGTGAGTGGTGTACCACCACTTATGGAACCGGAGAGGGAAATGATCTGCGTCTCCTGGCCGAGATCCGTTTCCCGCACTCCCTGGGATTGCTCTATTCCGCCTTCACCTACTACACCGGCTTCAAGGTCAACTCCGCCGAATACAAGGTGATGGGCCTGGCTCCTTACGGTGAACCCAAGTATGTCAACGCCATCCTCGATGAGCTCATCGACCTCAAGGAGGATGGGTCGCTGTCCATGAACATGGACTACTTCGGTTATATGACCGGGCTGAGGATGACCAATGGCAAGTTTGATCAGCTTTTTGGTGGACCGCCACGCAAGCCGGAGTCACGGTTGACACAACGGGAGATGGACTTGGCTCGTTCGGTCCAGGTGGTGACCGAAATGGCGATGTTGAACCTGGCGAAGCATGTGTATGAAGTCACAGGCAAGGAGAACCTGTGCCTGGCGGGTGGTGTAGCGCTGAACTGTGTCGCTAATGGACGGTTACTCCGGGAGGGGCCTTTTAAGCGCTTATGGATCCAACCAGCAGCGGGTGACGCGGGAGGTGCCTTGGGCGCGGCTCTGGCGGTCTATTACCGTTACAAGGGGAATCCACGTACGCCACAACCCCATGATGCAATGCATGGTTCCCTGCTGGGACCGAGCTACAGCGATGAGGATATC
>CAZORO010000326.1:0-6579 GCA_964581845.1 uncultured bacterium | reverse complement strand
TTGGGAGAATGCCATGCGTTGGGGGATCGTCACTTCCGCTGGCGCGGTGGAACTGCCGGGGACACGTTTTCCAACACGGGAGAGGGTGAGGGAATTACTGGCGGTATTTTGACTTCGAGGAGCAATGATTTCGGTCGCACCGGTAGATAGATGGGCGGTTTCATCCGCCATCCATGTCAAAACAAGGCGATTGAAATCGCTACTCCATCAATCTATCACAACTCTATCAACCGTGAAAAATGAGGAAAGCCCGGAGGAGGTATCCGGGCTTTCCATTTTTCCATCGGGGCCAGCGCCCCGGTCTTACATCAGGTTGCCTGCATTGAAGTAACTTGGAACCGAGGAGAAGGTGGTAGAGAAACGAACCTCGCCTTCCGCTCCCTTTCTCATTTCAAGGCCGTAGGCTCCATTATCGAATTCACCCATGATCAGGATCTCCTCCTCTCCATCCAGGTCCACATCCGAACTGGCCAAAACCGGGTAAGCCGGGCTGTCGAAGACCACTCCGCCACCCATCAGGCTACCATCCTTGGCCAGCACCTGATAGGCCGCTGTTCCTGAAACGCTGTCCTTGCCGGCCACTACGATATCCAAATGTCCATCCCCATTCACATCCGCCATGACACTGGAATCCTTGCTGTTGAAGGAGGGATCCAGAACCGAACGGGCCATGAGCTGACTACCGTCATCATCAATCACTTGAATCACATGCGAGCCGGTCCCGATCATCCGTCCAACCGCGATGATTTCATCCCGGCCATCACCATCAACATCCGCCGCGCTGAAAGTAGCATGGCTTTCAAATTTCCCGGGAAACAGGTTCCGCTTCATTATCACCTGGCCATTGCCGGAAAGGACCAGCAGACGGAAGGAATCGCTCAGAGCATTCCGGCACACTGCTCCGATCTCCTGGACGCCATCCCCATCGATATCCAGGCTGAAGGTACTGGCATCACCCGTGTAGCCATTCCCGAAGATGAGTACGGAGGTGGAGACCGTATGATCCTTGATGACATTCAACTCAATGGCGTTGTTCTCGTTACGGGCAAGCAACGCCAGGCCGCAGGTTCCTGTCCCGGTGGTGTCGACTGTCATGAGGTCATCGATGCGGGAGTAACCCGTCTGGAGGATCTGCGTATCCCCCTTGCGTGCCCCATAAAAGTCCACTGTCACCATGTGATAAGCGCCTATCTCATCGCGTCCCACCAGCATGACCTCTTCGGTTTCGTCGCCATCCACCGAGCCAGTCAGGAGGAAATTCTCCTCGGAGAAACCAGTTGGGAAGACTGTCAGTGATTTGAGCAGGCTGCCATCGCCCGACCAGTACTCAAGAACCACACCTTTGGAGGCATTGTAACCGGCGGCTAAAACCTCGAGCTGGCCATCGCCATTCAGATCGGCTGTTTTGATTTGTCCCTCCGTGGAGACTCCCTGAAGGATCTCCACAGCCCCGGTCAGGCTCATACCAGTACCATCAATCACCTCGAACCGGTTCTTGCCAGTAATCTGATCGAAGGTCCCCACAATGACTTCCTGTCCCTGTGCCGTGGGGGTTGGGCTTGGAGTTTCCATGGGGGTTTCGGTTTCAGATTCCGTCGGGGTGGGGGTGGCCTCAACCAACTGCAGGGCAACAGTGTGTCCCCCCTGTGGAAGACTCACTGTCACTAAGCCTTCAGTGGCAACCTGAGTGGATTGGTTTTGGCCATCCACCAAAACAAGGTAGGTTGCCCCTGGCTGAAGATTAACAAATTGGGATGCTCCCGCTGGGAGGGAAAAGAGGAGAATGAAGGCGATGTAACGATTCATGGCATTTACCTCAGTCTGTTCCGAATACGGAACATATAGAGGCAATGCCAATGCCAACTTGATTTACATGTTAGTCCATACAATTACTCTAAAGAATCATAAATTGACGATCCATCCGGGGAGATCGGACAACGAATAAAATAAAAATAAATGATTCAATAAGTTACATAATGGATCAACACAGGAATAATATAAAACACTTGTTTATCAGCGGAGATCCCCCAGGGGGCTTTCGGCTTCCCAAGCTAACATTAGGTTATAGAATGGAGAGGCTTGCGATTCCCAAGCAGGTTATTGCTCTTATATTTTCCTCGGTTTTGCGAAGGAAGAAAATAGACTGAGTACAAATTTGGACTCAGTCACTTGACAAGAATCCTTCTTTGGAATACTGATTATTAGAATGAGTTTATAAAGTTCCACAAAAGTCCGCTTCGGACAGCCAACAATGAAAGGAGAGATTGACTATGTTGCAGGTCGGAAAACCCGCACCCTCTTTTAAGGCTCAGGCTCTGGTGGGATGTGAATTTAAGACACTCAGCCTTGAGGATTACCATGGCAAGTGGGTATGTCTATACTTTTATCCACTCGACTTCACCTTTGTCTGCCCTACTGAGATCGTAGAGTTCAACAATGCGGTGGACCGTTTCAAGAAGCTTAACTGTGAGATCATTGGGGGGAGCACGGACAGTGTCTTCAGTCATCTCGGCTGGACCAAGGCGGATGAGCGCCTGTCGGGTCTGCAGTACCCGCTCCTGAGCGATATCACCCACTCAATTGGACGGGATTACGGCATTCTCTTAGAAGACAAGGGAATTACACTACGGGGAGCATTCCTAATCGACCCTGAAGGCATTCTCCGTTATCAGCTGGTTCATGACCTTGGAGTCGGTAGAAATGTCGATGAAATTCTGCGGGTTCTCACCGCTCTTCAGACTGGCGAGCTTTGTCCAGCCACCTGGAAAAAGCCGGGCGACAAGACACTCGGAAAGAGCTGAAGCATGAAAATGAGTTCCTATGCTGGGCCAGGAGACCCAATCCTGGTCCAGCATAAGGCTAGGAGCCTTCCATGATCGAGATCATTGCGGGAACCAACCGTCCAGAATCGAACAGTCTGAGACTCTCCAGGGTGATCGAAGGCCTTTACCGGGACCTGGGAGCCCCGGTCAGAATACTGAGCCTGGAAGGTCTGCCCAGTGAGATATTCAATCCTGGATCCTATGCTACCAAACCCATTTCTTTCCAGCCATTCTGCGAGAGGATTCTCAATGCGGAGGGACTCCATTTCGTGGTTCCAGAGTACAACGGGTCTTTTCCAGGAGTATTGAAGTATTTCATCGATATGCTCAAGTTCCCGGAAAGCTTTGAACACAGGCCAATGGCCTTCACCGGCCTATCCGCTGGGGTCTGGGGAGCTCTCCGTGCCGTGGAGCAGTTACAGATGATCTGCGGTTACCGAAATGCTTATATCTTCCCTGAGCGGGTCTGGATCCCCGGGATCAATAGTTGCTGGAAAGAGAAAGGTGAGGGACTCCTGGATGAGGGACTTGTGGAACGGCTCAAGACACAAGCCTCTCTTTTCCTTGAATTTATCAGACGGAATCCAGGATCTGCATCAAAAAAATAAGTCCAGCTATTTCAAAGCGGATACTCCTCGTTGCGCACCCTCCAGAATCACCGTTGCAAGAGTAGCCCCATAGAACGAGACACTCGCCTCATATCCCCCCTTGAGGTACTCCTCAGGTGAGAGGATGTAGCTGATCCACTCATTCGCCAAACCACCCACAGTGACATATTTAGCCCCGGTCTTCGTTGAAATTGCATCGCAAAGGTCTTTGGCGGGTTTGGCGGCCAACTCGCCGGGAATGCCCACCAAGAGCAGGTCTCCCAGGCGTAGAGAAGAAGAAGCAGTCTCAGCGGGAGCCAGTTCTTCAAGGAAATCCCGCATCAGCTCCTCACTCAGACCGTATTCCTCTCCCCCAGTCGCCATGAAATCAGGATGCCAGGTCCGGGGCGGTAAAACGATCTGCTCCAAATGATAGGAGAAGCCAGCAAGAGGCTGGGGACTGATAGTGGTCCAAACCTGATGTGCCTCGATGGCGAGTTCCCGTCCATATCGTTCGGTTCTCGCCCAGCTGCTGTCTCCTGAGCCGGGACGGGCTTTGGGTGATTGGTCTCCCTCGGCTCCATTGTAATAGAAAACCGTCACACCAGAGCCAATCAAAGCCTCCAAACCGCGTTGAAGATGGCCTGGCCACTCCGCTGAGAAGAGCATATCGGAGGCAGAGGTGAAGGTCGGGTGGGCGGTCCAGTTCACCAGAATCGCAAGTGGTCCTCCCGAAACTCTATCGATCCGGGTAACAGTCAGAGTGGGGTTGGTGAAGTCATTATCTTGACGGCGGTTGCGGACCCACCCGCTGGGAAGCTGAACGCTCGATGTGCCCACTAGCACGGGAACTGGTTGAGCCGAGGCATTCTGGATGACCTCGGTAAGTTTGGCGAGGATGAACTCATAGAGTTCCGGGTGAAAAAGACCGAGGTTGGGGATCGGGAAGCGGTTCTTTGGGTTAATGGCATTCATCTCAATGCTGGTGTGAGAATGGCTGGGAAGAAGAAGAACCTGATCATTTTTCCACCCTTCAGGAGCAAGCCTTTCAACCAGGGCCGGTTTGAAAGCAGGAGGTAAACCGAGGGCATCCAGAGTTACCAACGCGAAGCGGTCATTTTCCTGATACAGGACCAAAGCCTTGGCGAAGATCCGGTCATGAATTCCTGTAGCAGGTTTGTTCATGCGTTCGCCATATCCCCCTAATGTTGCTTCCATCTCAAGAGGTGGGGTGATATCAATCCGGGCCACTCCAGCCGAAAGGGTGTCTTGAGCCTCTGAGAAAAAGCAAACAGGCAAAGCAAGAATGACAGCCAGGAAACAGACAACGAAGTGCATCAGGATATCCTCCCACAACCATCAATCATGTTTTTCAAAAGTCTCCGGAACAAGGTATCTTTATCGGGCAGGTTGGAGTGACGGTCAATGCTTCTATTCCAGTCAAATGTTGAACAACCGGCTGAGCGCTTTGACAAAGCCGCCACGTTCAGTACTTTCCAGAACAATTTCCACCTCTTCTTTGTCGAAATAGACTCCCTGGCAGTTTTGACACTGGTCGACCAGGATGCCTGCCAGGTTGATCTCTTTCATGTCATGGCCACACTTCGGGCATTTCATCCAGTGTTGTGATTTCTTTGCCTCTTTCTCCAAGGCGGCGCGTTTGGCCTCGATCTCCTTGCGCTTACGCTCGATCAATGCCCGGTTGTGCTGGTGGAAGAACTCTTCCTCCCTTCCCGCTAAACCCCCTTTTACTGGTTCCTTCACCATAGTTGCCCCTTCCCTCAATATCAGGTTGAAGATCTTATTGGATCCTGTCCATCCTATCTGCACGGCGAACCATATCAAGAGTCACCTAACGTCCAAACAGGATGAGACGTGCTTCCTCCGAAAACTTTTCCGCTGGGTGATAGGTCACGGTTATACTTGTAGCGCGGTCCATCCACAAGCGTTTCCTTGTCATCATAGTTCCATCCACCGGAGGAACTTCCATCTGGATGCGAATCCCTTCCCTTGTTCGCTTCGAGGTAAGGAAGCCACGGTCGAGACGGTATTCCATGGTGCCATTGGTGTTCGCTGTAAGCGAAGTGATTTTCAAGTCCGGTGGAGGGGCATTGATGTCTGGTCCCAAGGCATCGAAGCGAAGTACTGGCAGAACTTGACCGCCCAATGGGATGGGGATTCGCCATGGATGTGTGGTTTGGAGGGTACGGGATAGGGAAAGGGACACGGTACGGTTGGGACCCGTTGGCATTGTCTTGACTTCATAAGTCTGGCTGGCGGGGATTGTCAGACGCCCCGGCCAAAGGCGGAAGGGACGATCCTCGAGCCATTTCTTCCCCACCGAAAGAGGTTCTGGTGGACGGTGCATCCAGGTGTCATGGAAGGGTTGAGTCAGGTCGAGGAACGGGAGGAGCTCATGGTATTTCTCGCACTCCTCAATCCTTATCAAATCACCCTGATTCCCCACCCTGGCACGAAAACCTCCAATGAGCACTTGAACAAGCAAAGGGGGAGGAGTATCAGGGTGCAGGCGTGCATTATAGACGTCCTTTCTATCGATGGACATGCGCGCCGGCCAAACTTCCAATAGGGTGGGTGTGGCTTCATCTACCTGACTCTCAATGCGGAGATAGTCGTAACGGTAACTCGCTTCCCATCCATGGGTTTGTGTCACGCTCCGAACCACCAAAGCCGTAAAATCCCCTGTAAGGGTGGTATGGAACCTCCCATCAGAGGCACCCTCAATGGTGTAGGTTCCACTAGACACTTGCTCATAGTGAATCACAAACTGATCGCCGGGGATCGGAACCGCATGAACCACCTGTGCATCAACCGCCAAAGCAGGTAAGAGGCTCAAGATAAAAAGAAGAAGGAATGTGAGAACCCGGCCAAGAACAAATGACATAGGGGAGATCCTAACGATCCATGGCTCCTCTCGCAAAGGGGGAATGAATGAATGGCATGAGTAACCAGGAAAGAGTCATCATTCGTCCCGGTGGTGTGGGCGATACGCTTCTGCTGGCTCCCGCATTAAGCCATCTGTGTGAGAGGGAAAATTCCCCTATTACACTCGTGGGATACTCCTCGCGCCTGGAGCCTTTGGGAAAGGCCGGGTTGGCGGACCGGATCCTCTCGCTGGACGACTTCCTTTCAGTACCAACCCCTCATCC
>CAZORO010000325.1:0-6581 GCA_964581845.1 uncultured bacterium | reverse complement strand
GCGGCGGGGCGAGTGTGGAACGGGTCGCCGCGGCTTTCCGCATCCTGATGAGTGATCCTCACGTGAAAGCAGTCCTGGTCAACATCTTTGGAGGAATTGTCCGCTGTGACCGGGTCGCCGGTGGCATCATTCAGGCGTTGGAGCAAGTGAAAGTGGACCTGCCTGTGGTGATACGGCTCGAAGGCACCAACTCCCATGAGGCTCGTAAGCTTCTGGAGGAAGCGCCTCTACATTATGGAGTGGCGGGCTCGCTCGAGGAAGCGGCGGAGATGGTCACGGCGGCGTTGAAGTAGGTCAAAAACAAGGGACAACTGAAATGACGATCATACATACACCAGGAAGCCTACCCACCGATTCGATCGCGCTTCAAACAAGGCAGAAAAGAGATATCCCAAATGTCCAAGCATTCGATTTGTCTATATTGAACCGGAAACAGGCGAAAGACATTAAAGACAAATACAGCGGTCCAGGTGTGATTTTTGTGAATGGTCCTTCGCCACTATACAATTGCCATGGCCTTGTATTCGCTAGTAGACGTACCTGCATCACGGACCTAAACCAGATCCCACGAATACTCAAAGATGATGGGTTCGTGGAAGTAAGGTCAAAACCACTATTTCCAGGTGATATCATCTTGTACTATGAAGAAGGTGAAGTTTCGCACTCAGGCATTGTGGTACGCATCGTTAATGAGAGTCCATTTGTCTGGAGTAAGTGGGGTAAGGGGCACGAAGTTGTTCACATGTATAGCCAATGCCCCTACCGCAGCGAATCTGTCAGATATTTCCGGATGAAAAACTATGAAAATCATGACTGAAGCTGAAAAAAGTTCGTTGGGGGAAATCATCCTTGTCTCAAATACCCCACAGTTCCTTTTTAGAAGGCTGAGGGAGAACTACACCGTCAGAAAGATCGCGGAACGATTTACTACCAAGCAGATTATTCAGGACCTCCGGAAATGGGGAAAGACTTTAAAATCGGCGGATGAGCCGGAAGCGATGGTTTACGCGCATCTGGTTGCTCTTTCCTTTAAGGATTTGGGAGAATATCAAAGAGAGGTTGAATCTTTGGCATTCCCGATCCGATGGTTTCCTCACATCAAAGAAATGGTTCTCAGATCTGATATAGATTCTTCTCACACCTATCCCTTGAGCGAGGAGACCTTCCCCAACCAGAAACGCAGTGGGAAAAAAGGCAAGGCTTCGTGGATTTCCTTAGGACATCACCCCACCGTGGGAGGCCAATAACAATGCCGCGTTGCCGTTTCCTCTGCTGCTCGGATTCAGCGATCATCGACAAATTCACGAACAATCTGTCCATTATCGGGGTTTTGCATAGTCTTTCGGGAGCCTCCTTTCCACTTTGGAGGCCTGAACTTGTCCTTTCAGCCATCTTTTCTAGATCATCCGACGAGGAATCTCAGATTGAGGTAAATCTGGTCTTGTCAAAAGGAAAGACTCCGATTCAGACTTTTCCAGTTGTGTTGGATTTCGGAGGAAAGCTGCAGCAGACAGCCATCATCAAGATGCACGGGATTGAGTTCAAAGGCCCCGGTGAACTGGTTGTGGCAGTCAGAGTCGGGCGTAAAACCCTAGCGTCGTTTTCCATCGATGTAACTGCACTGACGGCTTCAGCGGTTCCATCGGAAGCTTCCGTCTAGAGGCTTCTCAAACCTGGTTTTGCAGAATCCTACCAAGCATTGCTCCAGGTGAGGAATGAATATATTAAAATCCAGAGGTTTGGAATTTCATGAGCATCCTTCTCGATGAAAAATCCCGTGTGGTGGTCCAAGGTCTGACCGGCAAGGAAGGCTCCTTCCATGCCGAACAGTGCATCGCCTATGGCACTCAGGTAGTAGCCGGTGTCACCCCTGGAAAGGGAGGAACCACACACCTGGATCGTCCAGTCTATGACACGGTCCGGGAAGCGGTGAACAAGCAGGGAGCGGATGTCTCCCTCATCTTCGTGCCGGCTCCGGCGGCCGCTGATGCCATCCTCGAAGCCAAGGATGCAGGCATCCAGCTGGCCATTGTCATCACCGAGGGCATTCCGACACTCGATATGGCGCGTGTCCATGCCGCTTTCCAAGGGGGGCAATGCCGCTGGATCGGTCCCAACTGCCCTGGTGTGATCTCGCCTGGTAAGGCCAAGGCGGGAATCATGCCCGGTTTTATCCACAAACCCGGCCATGTCGGTGTCATATCCCGGAGCGGAACACTCACCTATGAGGTGGTCAAGCAACTCACCGATCTGGATCTGGGGCAATCCACTTGTATCGGCATTGGAGGCGACCCGGTCATCGGAACCAGGTTCCTCGATGCTCTTCAGCTCTTCGCTCAAGACCCCGAAACTCATGCCATTATGATGATTGGTGAGATCGGTGGTGAGGATGAGGAGAATGCTGCCGCATGGATTCAATCAAGTGGTTACGACAGACCTGTGGTGGGCTTTATCGCCGGGAGAACGGCTCCATCAGGACGCCGGATGGGCCATGCCGGCGCAATCATCTCCGGTGGCAAGGGAACCGCGGCCGCTAAAATGGAGGCCATGCGGGATGCGGGTATTCATGTCTGTGAAAGCCCGGCTAGGATCGGCGAGACCATGGCCAGAATTGTCAAAAAGTAGCAAACTGCCCCAATCCATTCTCAGGAGTGACTTCTCACATGCCACGCAACATCTATTCCCTTTGCCAGAATTGGCTTTTCAGTGAGGCTTTCCATCCATCTCACATGGAAAAAAACTGCTCCGAGGAGTTCTTCACACCGGTCATCCTCCCACATACCAACCACCTCTTTCCCATCAATGCGTTCGATGACAAGAACTACCAGTTTGTCTCCTCCTACCGGCGTCACCTGCGCATTCCACAAGCCCTCAAGGGACAACTTATCTTTGTTGATTTCGATGGCGCCATGGCCGCGGCGAAGGTGTATCTGAATGGTGCTTTCCTGTGCGAGCACAAAGGCGGCTACACCCCCTTCAGCGCCGATCTGACCGAGCATATCCACTGGGAGGGAGACAATGTCCTCGCGGTGGAACTTGACTCTCGTGAATGCCCCGGCATCCCCCCCTTCGGCGGACAGATCGACTATCTCACCTTCGGCGGGATCTACCGTGAGGTCCGTCTCCGTGCCGTGAATCCTGTGTTCATCGAGAATGTCTTTGTCAAACCAAGGAATGTGTTGTCTAAAGAAGCCTCACTCGAGGTGGAGTGCTTTATTTCCAACAGTCCTGGGAAAACATGTGAGGCTTCATTACAGATTTCAATCCTCAAGCAAAGCACACCGGTTCTGACCGCTCAACAGGTCCATCCGATTCCTTCCAACGGTTCCTCCAAGGCGCTTGTTTCAATCCCTGGTTGTTCAATCCTGGAGATGTGGAGTCCGGAGAGCCCTAATCTTTATGAAGCAGAGGTTTCCCTGGTAATCAACGGACTGATAGCTGACACCTACACAACCCGCTTTGGTTTCCGGGAGTGCAAATTCACTCCTGAGGGTTTCAAACTCAATGGGAAACGTATCCAGTTACGCGGTCTCAACCGGCATCAAACTTACCCTTGGGTTGGAGGAGCGATGCCCGGACGTGTACAGCAGCGTGATGCGGATATCCTGCGCAAGGATTTCAAGGTCAACATCGTCCGAACCTCACACTACCCTCAATCTCCACACTTTCTGGACCGTTGTGATGAACTCGGGCTGCTGGTGTTCGAGGAGATACCTGGCTGGCAACACATTGGGGATCAGTCCTGGCAAGACCTTGCCTGTATGAATGTAGCTGAGATGATCCAGCGCGATTGGAACCACCCATCGGTGATTTTATGGGGAGTCCGCATCAATGAATCCGCTGACAATGATGAGTTCTATACCCGCACCAACCGTATCGCGCACGCCCTGGATGATACCCGCCAAACCGGAGGTGTCCGCTATAACTTCGAATCGCACCGCCTAGAGGATGTCTTTACTTTCAATGATTTCGATCCCGAGGTTCTCCGGACTCCCATCCACCCCCTTCACCTGGTCACTGAGTATTGCGGGCACATGTACTCGACCAAGCATTTCGACAACACCGAACGTCTGACCGAACACACACGCCGTCACGCGCATGTTCAGAGCCAGGCGGCATTTACACCCGGAATCGCGGGAGCGATCGGCTGGTGCGCTTTTGATTACAACACTCATTACGATTTTGGTTCGGGGGATCGTGTCTGTTATCACGGAGTGGCGGACATGTTCCGTCTCCCCAAATTCGCCGCTTCGGTTTACCGTGCCCAATGCTCCCCCAGCGAGGAAGTTGTTCTCGATCCCGCCTTTCATTGGAGCCGTGGCGCTGTCCCCCGTGGGGGTGTGGTCAGGGGGGCCATTATCAACTCCAACTGCGATCAGATCAAATTCTTTCTGGGAGATTCTCCAGCGGGAGAGTTGCTTCCGTGCAAGGAGTTGTTCCCTGGCCTGGAACACCCTCCCTTTGTCGCGGGAAAGGATTTGGAGGACCTTTGGAACAGCAACTGGAAACCGTTACGGATCGAAGGTTACATCCAGGGCCGGAAGGTGGTTGAAAGGAACCTTTCGGATAAAGGGATTGACGCGGACTTTGAGATCCATGCCGATGATTCCGAGCTAGTGGGTGATGGTTCCGATGCCACCCGGGTCTGGTTCCGGGTGGTGGATGAATATGGCAACCACCGCCACTTAGCCTATGGCGCGATCTGTTTCGGGATCACAGGTCCAGGTGAGATCATCGGAGATAACCCTTTCGCCTTGATCGGCGGGTGCGGGGCCATCTGGATCCGGACAAAAATTGGGAAAGGCATTATTCAACTAACGGCAACCCACCCCTGGCTGGGTACGAAAACAGTGAAAATAGATGTGAGCGCCGAGGTCAGAAACCTCGTCTAGCGGTTCTTAAAAAAGGTGAAGTTGTCTTAATACAGTGGATTCCCGCTTTCGCGGGAATGAAGGCTCTGAAAGGGAACTGATAGTTGAAGTCAACGGGCAGATCCCGTAGGATACGTGGGTCTCAAGGAGCTATGATTCGAAATGCGCATGTAGTCTCTCCATTCCAGTTCCATTTTCCATGGTCTTGGCCATGGCCCCCGCTGAGAGCGCGGGGTTTGGATTTGTCCTTATGAGGAGAGATCATATGCCGCAAGCTCCATTTCCCACTTACCAATTCCCTGACCGTTCAGGTCCCAAGGATCTTGGAACACCTTTCAAGCGTATTGTCGCTGTTCAGGTGGTTTCTCCCACTCAGCCCACCGTGGAGGTCGAGGACGATTACGAGGAACTCTCACGCCTGGTGGAAACACTCGATGGCGCCGTGGTTGGGCGTGTGGTCCAACGCCGTCCACACCCGCATCCCGAGTTTTTCGTCGGGCCGGGAAAGGCAGACCGTATCGGCTCACTCTGCGATGAGCAGTTGGCCGACACGGTGGTGGTCGATGGCATGTTATCACCCAATCAAATTGCCCACCTGGAACATGAGACGGGATCCCATGTGATGGACCGTAGTGAGGTGATCCTCGAGATCTTCGCGCGCCGCGCCAAGACCGCCGAGGCCAAGATGCAGGTGGAACTGGCATACCTCGATTACTTCCATCCCCGGATGGATCAAAACACCCGTAAACGGGCTTACCGGGGCGGCTTGCGCGGCTTCGGCGAGTCAGCCCTGGGAAAGAAGATCCTGACTACCCGCGCGAGGGCCGACCTTCTCCGCGAGAAGATCGAGAAACTCCAGAAACAGAGTGAAAACCGCCTGAAACATCGTTCGGATCAGTGGACTGTTGCCCTGGTGGGATACACTAACGCCGGTAAGAGCACCTTACTCAATGCGTTGACTGGCGAGAACCTCTACGCCGATGACCGTCTCTTCGCAACCCTGGATACAACCACCCGCAGGGTCTTCCTAAAGGACACACGGGTCGCCTTGTTCAGCGATACAGTCGGTTTTATCCGCCGGCTTCCCCATGAACTGGTGGCGAGCTTTCACTCAACCCTTTCCGAGGCCCTCGCGGCCAGCCTGCTCCTTCACGTGGCGGATGCCTCCTCTCATACCCTCCGCCCGCAGATGGAGGCTGTCGAATCGACTCTACGGGAGATGGAGGTTGAGGAGGAACGGGTGATGGTGGTCTTCAACAAGGTGGATGCGGCGGATCCAGAGGTCTTGGACCATCTGGCCACACGGTTTCCAAACTCAGTATTCATCTCGGCGGTGACTAAAGAGGGGCTTCCTCAGCTCCGCGAGGTAGTATTCGATATCCTGAGCCGTGTCCATGGTTCCGCTGGGTATCCGGTCCGGCAAGATGCCGGGGTTACTCCAGTGACCTGCTAACAAGGACAGTTGCATTTTTATTTTCAGACTGGAGAGTCACTTCCGGAATACAAGCGGGCACAAAGAGTGTGCCGCCTGGGGATAAACAAATCCCATCGGCGGTGCACTCTCCCTCAACTCCATTCAAGATGAATCCCCTCCCTGTTTGAGGAATGATACAAACGCTCCCGCTGGTAATCCTCACAGCATCCACTTCGAAGAACTCGTTGCTTGTTAGCGGAAGAACCTCCACTCCGCAGGCGGGAAAAACTGGAAGC
>CAZORO010000324.1:4932-6590 GCA_964581845.1 uncultured bacterium | reverse complement strand
TACCCAAGGTCACCTGAATGTCTGGTGAGATCGCTCCTCCCGCGACTAGCAGGGCCACGATAATCCCCATGGTCTTTTGGGCATCATTACCACCATGTCCTAAGGAATACAGTGAGGCGGAGAAAAACTGCCCACGCCGGAAAATCCAGTCCACATCGGCGGGTCGCCAACGCCGGAAGATCCAGTACATCACGAACATATTGAACAGTCCCACGGCGAAACCGATCAAAGGCGCCAAGGGGATGAACTTCACCGTGGACCAGACCTTGTCCCAGCGGATCAGTTCGATCCCCTGGTAAGCCAAACCCGCTCCAATGAGCCCACCGATCAAGGCGTGCGAAGAGCTGGTCGGCATTCCCCACCACCAGGTTAGCAGGTCCCAGACTATCGCCCCCACCAACCCCGCTAATACTACATACACAAAGGCCTGGTCATCCGGCTTAATACGGACAATCTTGGAAATTGTGTCGGCCACCCTTGCGTGAAATACAAACATGGCCACGAAATTGAAAAAGGCCGCCCAGAGAACCGCCCAACGCGGCGCGAGAACACGGGTCGATACGATCGTGGCGATCGAATTGGCCGCATCATGAAAACCATTGATCACATCAAAGATTAAGGCCACCATGATGGTGCCGATGATGATAAGCCAGAGGGGATCCATGGATCAGGTCGATTCGATGACGACTTTCTCAAGGATGTTGGCTACATCATCACAACGGTCGGTGGCTTTCTCCAGGCGCTCGTAGATCTCTTTCCACTTGATGACATGGATAGGACGGTCTTCTTCTTTGAAGAGACGTGCAATCGCGGTCTTGAGGAGCGTGTCCGCGCGGTCTTCTAGATTGTGGATGGCGATACAATGCTCCCGGATGGCCGGAGCGTTGCTGATATCACGCAACCTGGCCAATGCCTGGCTGATGTGAGTGGAAGCCTCCACCAGGATGCCAGCTAGCTCCCGTGCATCCCCACGGAACACTTTGATTTCATACACCAACATCCGTGAGGTGGCGGAATAGATGGAATCGATGATGTCATCCATCCGCTTTATGATGAGGAGGATGTCCGATCGTTCCAGGGGAGTTATGAAGGTCTTGTGCAACGCCTCGGTGCACTCGTGAGTGATCTTATCCGCTTCGAGCTCAATCTCTCTGATCCTAGCCGCATGGGCCTCGAAACCCTCCGTCTCCGAGGACATTGCCTGAAGCTCACGGCAGACGATATTGGTACATTCGCTATGTTTTTCAAAAAACTCGAAAAAGTCCGTGGTTTTGGGTAGAAATCGACGCAACATGCGGTGGTCCACCTGATCGGAACATGAACGTTCCCTCAAGGCTTGGCCTCGAGTGCTGATAAGCCGTCCACTATCATCGTTAACATTGTTAATTTTTTGTTAGCGGTAGAACAAGTTGATATCCGCCGGGAAAGTCTTTTTGCTTGACTTACCCCTGGTCACATGAAATCCAAATGAAACAAAACCAATTTACCAGGAAACAATCCTTAATCCCCCGCTGAAAAGTTAAGATCATCTACTTGATGTATGCCCTTTGGAAGGTGCAGCCATTTGGGAGCCAAGGTAACCCCCATGCGGTTTCATCCACTATGGTGTATTATGGGTTTTCCGTCCTCGAGCTGTGCAGATTGGGGGGGCTGTGAAG
>CAZORO010000324.1:4589-4909 GCA_964581845.1 uncultured bacterium | reverse complement strand
ACAGGACCAGGTACAGGGAGAACGGTTCTCCCGGACTATCTCCTTGTTCTGGACACTCCCCTCCAAGAGGATCCGATGCAGTCCGCTTCTCACACACCCAACACCCCCACGCTGATCCACTGCATGGATTTCCGATTGTTCATCATTGCATTTTCCATCCTGATTATGGGATGTAACCCAGTGGGACCGAATTATGTCCAGCCGGTTCCTAATCTTCCACCAGAATGGAACCACACCTCGCCTTTGTATGTTGCCATGAGTCCTGCTCCAGAGGACCTTGCCACCTGGTGGAAAGAATTTAATGATCCGCTTCTTGTGGA
>CAZORO010000324.1:1710-4579 GCA_964581845.1 uncultured bacterium | reverse complement strand
GTCGAGCAGGCCTTGAGGGACAACCCAGACCTTCATCAAGCTCAAGCACGGATTCGAGAAGCTCGCGCCCGGCGGAACCTCGCATATGCCGGTCTACACCCCTCGGTAGACCTTTCCGGATCGGGCATGCGGTCCAAAGGGAGCAAGGAGACCGGCGCGGGCACCACCAATGACATGTATCAAACTGGCTTTGATGCCAGCTGGGAGGTGGATGTGTTTGGCGGATTGCGGCGTGAAGTTGAAGCCGCGCAAGCCGACTTGGAAACAACCCAGGCGAATCTCCATGACACCCAGGTCTCCCTGGCAGCCGAGGTAGCCCTCAATTATGTGGATCTACGCTCCGCTCAAACCCGCATCATGATTGCTAGGAACAATCTGGCCAGTCAAACGGAAACGCTCCAGATCACTGAATGGAAGGCGCAAGCCAGTTTGGTGGATTGGCTGGATGTGGAGCAGGCTCGCACCAACTGCGAGCAAACCCGTGCGGTTATTCCCAGCCTCGAGATCAGTCAGGCGGAGGCGGAGCACCGTCTGGCGGTGCTTGCGGGGCTTCCTCCTGGGATGCTCCATGAAAAGCTCCTCGCGGTGGCCCCCATCCCCACTGTCCCCACCCAAGTGCTCACAGGCATCCCCGCGGATATCATCCGCCGCCGTCCGGACATCCGCGCCGCCGAACGAACCCTCGCCGCCGAGACCGCGCGTGTGGGCCAACAGACCGCTGATCTTTATCCCAAGTTCACCCTGAGTGGCAGCTGGGGATTGGAATCCCTCCTGCTCGGTTCGCTCGTAGGAACCCCCGCGATCGCGCATTCCTTGGGGAGTCGTTTTTCAACTCCATTTTTCGATGCCGGACGGATCCGGCAGCGGATTGAGATCCAGAGTGCTGTTCAGGAACAGGCCATGGACAATTACGAATCCACCATCCTCACCGCCATGGAGGAGGTTGAGAATGCCCTTGTGTCTCTCAGCAAATATCTCGAACGCGAGAAGACACTCACGGCGGCGGCTGAGGCCGCGCGAAACGCGGCCGGCCTGGCCCGCAATAAATACATGGGTGGTACGGCTGATTTTCAACCCGTCCTGGATACCGAAAGAAACCTTTTTACCATCGAGGAAAGCCTGGCCACCACACAAGCCAACCGCAGCTCCGCGCTTATCCAGCTTTACAAAGCTTTGGGTGGGGGGTGGTCCCCGGTTGTCCAGGTAAGCACAGCATATTAGTCATTGTCAGGAATCCCAAATGAACACCCCATCGAACACATCAAGTCAGGATCTCTCCAGTTTACTTGGCGCCGATCACAAGAAGACTCGTTCCAGGCGGATCTGGCGCTGGCTGCTGATCCTCATTCTCGCCGCTGGGGGAGGGTACTGGTACAACCTTAAACTCACTCAGCAGGGAACTCCAACTCAACTATACCAGACCGAGCCGGTGATCCGAGGCAACATAACCGTCACTGTCGATGCGAATGGGAATCTCGAACCAACCAACTCGGTGGAGGTGGGCAGTGAACTCTCTGGCCTGGTGATGGAGGTTTTTGTGGATGATAACGACCGGGTCAAAAAAGACCAGATTCTGGCCCGGTTGGACACCAGTAAACTTAAGGATGAAATCATCAAGAGCAAGGCCACTTTGGCCTCGGCGCAGGCCAAAGTGCTGCAAGCGGAGGCCACAATTTTGGAGGCCAGTGCGAATCTCAGTCATCTACTTGAGGTTGAACGTTTGAGCGGGGGGAAGGTTCCCGCCAAGACCGAGATGGAATCAGCCATAGCCACCCTCGAGCGGGCCAAGGCCGATGAAGCCAGCGCCCGCGCTTCAGTTGCCGAGGCCAGCGCCACATTGAGCACCCATCAGACCAACCTGAACAAAGCCGCCATCCGTTCGCCCATCGATGGAATTGTTTTGTCCCGCAATGTCGAACCGGGACAAACGGTTGCGGCTCAGTTTACAACACCGGTCATGTTCACCATCGCGGAAGACCTGACCAAAATGGAACTCCAAGTGGATGTGGACGAGGCCGATGTGGGAAAAGTGAGAGAGGGCCAGTCGGCCATCTTTGAAGTCGATGCCTATTCCGGACGGAAATACCCTGCCCACATCACCCGTGTGGGCTATGGCTCGCAAACCACGGATGGAGTGGTCTCATACCTGACTCTGATGAGCGTGGATAATAATGACCTGACTCTGCGTCCGGGCATGACCGCCACCGCCGAAATCATTACCGTGAGCCGGGAAAATGTGCTGTTGATTCCCAATGCCGCGCTTCGGTTTGCTCCGCCTGATACCTCTAAAGCCGATGCTCAACCCAGGCGTGGCTTGGTGGGAATGCTGCTGCCACGTCCACCCATTTTCCAACCCACCAAAACACCCACCCCCGCCCCCAATGCGGATGGATCGCTGCCGCTCTGGATCCTGCAGGATGGACAATTGAAGCGAATCTCTGTCAAAGTGGGGGTGACCGATGGAACCATGACCGAGGTGATCGAAAATGGCCTGAAGGAGGGGATGGAGGTTGTCACCGAGACCCTGGTAACCCGTCCATGAATCCCAACATTGAACAATCCTCATCCAGCTGCCCGTTGATCGAGCTTTCCGGGGTCACCAAGACCTATGGCGAGGGAATGGCGGCATTTCAGGCCCTGCAGGGAGTAGACCTGCGCATCCAAGAGGGTGAGTTTGTCGCCATCATGGGTCCCAGCGGCTCGGGTAAGTCGACTGTGATGAATATCATGGGCTGTCTCGACACTCCCACGACCGGTGCATACATTTTTAAAGGTGTACACCTGGAGGAGCTTAGCCGTAATCAACGCGCCCTGGTGCGGCGTCATTATCTCGGTTTTGTTTTCCAAGGCTACAACCTGCTTGCACGGA
>CAZORO010000324.1:0-1700 GCA_964581845.1 uncultured bacterium | reverse complement strand
ATGTCGATGTGCCGCTGCTCTATCGCGGCGAGCCGACCCATTCACGCCATACCCTCGCGCGTCAGGCCCTCGACCTGGTTGGGCTGACAGGCTGGGAGAACCATACACCCGCCGAGCTCTCCGGTGGACAACAGCAAAGAGTCTCCATCGCGCGCGCCATCGTCACTCACCCGGCCATCCTCCTGGCCGATGAACCCACTGGCAATCTCGATACCCAACGCAGCCGCGAGATCATGGAGCTCATCACCGAACTCAACCGTGAGCGCGGCATCACCATCCTCATGGTGACTCACGAACACGATATGGCGAGATACGCGGGCAGAGTGATCCATTTCGTGGATGGCAAGGTCGACTCGGATACCTTGAATGGAGCAACGCACTAATGCTCTGGAAAACTATTTTGTTGGCTCTACGTGAGATCAAACGCAATTTGATGCGTTCCTGCCTGACCACGCTTGGAATCGTGATCGGCGTTTCAGCGGTCATCACCATGGTGACGCTTGGAAATGGCGCAACACAATCAGTTTCCAGCCAGATCGCAAGCCTGGGCAGCAATCTGCTCGTGGTGCGTCCCGGGCAGCACCTCGGTCCGGGACGTGATAGTGCTGGAGCAACCCCATTCAAGGCGGAGGACGCCACGGCCATTGCCACCCAGATATCCTCGATTAAAGCCGCCGCGCCAGTCGCCAATAAAATGGTGACATTGGTTTATGGAGCAGAGAACTGGTCCACTTCGGTGAATGGCAGCACCCATGCCTTTTTTGAGACGAACAAATGGAAGCTTGCGTCGGGACGGCTTTTTAATGAATCGGATGAACGTGCTGGTAAGGCTGTGTGTGTGATTGGCGACACGGTACGGCGGAAACTATTTGGAAATCAGAATCCCCTCGGTTGCAAGATTCGTGTCAAGCAGTTCGCATGTGAGGTGATTGGACTTCTGGCCGCCAAGGGCCAAGGGTCGATGGGAATGGACCAGGATGATCTGATGGTCATGCCATTGCGGACTGTGCAACGGCGTTTAACTGGCAATCGCGATGTGGGTGCCATCATGGTCTCAGCCAGGGATGGAGCTGACACGGACAAGGTCAAGGAGCAGATCCTCCTCTTGATGCGGGAGCGCCGCGATATCTCCGAGAACGAGGATGATGATTTCAATGTGCTGGACACCAAGCAGATCGCGCAAACCCTTTCTGGAACGATCCAGGTGATGACCATGCTGTTGGGGGCGGTGGCGGCGGTGAGCCTGCTAGTGGGCGGGATCGGGATCATGAATATCATGCTGGTTTCGGTGACCGAAAGGACCCGCGAGATTGGCATCCGGCTGGCGATCGGAGCCTTGGAGCGCGAGGTGCTGCTGCAATTTTTGGTGGAGGCGGTAGCGTTGTCGTCATTCGGCGGACTGGTGGGGATCTCGTTGGCGGCCATGGCCTCGATTGGGTTGTCGGGGGTGATGAACGTGCCCTTTACCTTTGATCCGGGAATCAACTTGTTGGCATTTGGTTTCTCGGCGGCGATTGGGGTGATCTTTGGATATTTTCCAGCACGCCGCGCGGCACGGCTCGATCCGATTGAGGCGTTGAGGCACGAGTAGAGATAAGGCACCAGCGGCTATTCAGTAGTTGACCCAATCCCAGATAGAAGTCTGACCAACAAACTCATCCGCTCCTATGTCGCATGCCGGTCCTGAACGGAGATTCCCA
>CAZORO010000323.1:0-6596 GCA_964581845.1 uncultured bacterium | reverse complement strand
AGTGGTGTGGTTATAGCTTCGCTTGGGAAGCAAATATGGCCGCTAGAGCACGTCAGGGGGTACGTGCTGAGAAGGCTCTGGAAACCTTCGCGTCGGCCTTCTGCCTCAGAAACAGCTTCCATGCCAATGGTGACCAGTCGGGTAAAGGTTACTCCAATTTTACTTACCGTCCCTTCACACTCGAGGGCAACTTCGCCTCCGCCGCCGGACTCCAGGAGATGCTGATCCAGAGTTACAGTGGAGTCCTACGCCTCTTTCCCGCCATACCCCTCAGCTGGCAAGATACACAATTCGAGAGTCTGCGCGCCGAGGGGGCTTTCCTTGTCTCCGCTGAACGGAAGTCGGGGAAGACGAACCGAGTTATTATCTTATCCGAGAAAGGTGGGAACTGCACACTGGAAAATCCGTTCGAATCCAAGGAATTCAATGTCGAGGGAAATCTGGAGAGTCCCCCCAAAGTGGAGGGGGACAACATCCTGATCCAGTTCCATCCTGGACAGAGAGTGACCTTGCTGAAGAAAGGATGATGATGAAACCCAGAGCACTGATGCTGACTGGCTTTGGCATCAACTGCAACTACGAGACCGGTTATGCCCTTTCGATGCCGGGTATCGAGATGGAGGTTGATGCATGCCATCTCAATGACCTGATCGCGGAACCCTCACGTCTGAATAGAGCTCACCTGTTTGTGCTTCCAGGCGGCTTTTCCTATGGGGATCACATTGGATCGGGACGTGTTCTCGGCAACCGCCTCAAGGCGCGTGTGGGGGAGGCGATCCTCCGTTTCATTGCGGAGGGGAAACTGATTCTCGGCATCTGTAATGGCTTCCAGGTACTCGTGAAGATGGGACTTCTTCCTGGCAACCCGGGTGTTTCAGCGAATCCTTGGGCACAACGGGCGACATTAATCCGTAATGATTCTGGACGTTTCGAGGATCGTTGGGTCCATCTGCGGGTCAGAGAAGGGAACCCCTGCCCCTTTCTGAAGGGTATCTCTCAGCTTTATTTCCCGGTCCGGCATGGTGAAGGCAAGCTGGTCTTCGCGGAGGGAGTCCTTTCAGAGGTGATAGCCAATGGGCAGGATGTTCTGCGTTACTGTGACGAGCAAGGGAATCCGGTATCACATTACCCTGAGAATCCCAATGGCTCGGAGGGAAATCTGGCGGGTCTGTGCAATGTCAGTGGACGTGTATTCGGGTTAATGCCACACCCAGAGGCCTTTTTGCATCGAACCAACCATCCACGCTGGACACGTGAGGACTTGCCAGAAGAGGGCCAGGGGGTAGCACTATTCCGCAACGCGGCCGCCTTCATCCGGAACGAGTTTTGCCGAAGGGCGAAGAGCCAGGCTGAAGTTGCTTAAAAATAATTCATTCAAAGGGAAAGAAACATATGTTCAAAGGTTTGGGGGATCTCGCTAGTCTGGTAAAGAACGCCAGGGATATCCAACAGAAAATTGAATCGATGAGACAGTCTTTGGCCAACGCTACCGCCGAGGGAGTGTCGGGTGGTGGACTGGTTCGGATTCAAGGACGTGGAGATGGAACCGTGCTCTCCGTCACCATCGATCCAGCGACAGTTCAAGGTGGCGATATCGATATGCTCGAGGACTTAATCCTAGCCGCCATCAATAGCTTCAACCTCAAGCTCGCGGACATGCGCAAAGAGAAGCTGGCGGAACTGACTGGCGGGATGGGACTTCCGCCTGGGCTGGATCTGGGTTTATGAAAGGATCATCCAATCTCCCCACCATTGAAACAGTCATCTCCGAGCTGAACCGTCTTCCCGGTATCGGACCCAAGTCCGCGACCGCGCTCGCCTACCATCTGGTGGGTCTTCCCGAGGACCGGGTAAAACGGCTGGCTGAGTCCATCGCCGCCATCCCCGGAAAAATCCGGAATTGCTCGGTGTGTGGGAACCTCACTGAGGAAGAACCTTGTGGGATTTGCCGGGACCCGGCCAGAGAGGAGGGGACACTCTGTGTGGTGGAACGTCCACTGGATGTCCTCTCCATCGAAAAGACCGGCGTGTTCCATGGCAGGTATCATGTACTGGGAGGAGTCTTGTCCCCTTTGGATGGAATCGGTCCAGCGGAACTGAGGATCAGAGAGCTGCTGGGACGTTTGAAAGACAGTTCCATCCAGGAGATCATTCTCGGGACCAATCCCTCGGTGGAAGGAGAGGCCACGGCGGCATATCTTTCCGAAGTGATCGGTGGTCTTGGGCTGGGGATCACCCTGACTCGTTTCGCAAGAGGCTTACCCATCGGAGGAGAATTAGTCCATGCAGATGCGGAGACATTAGCTTTGGCTTTACGGAGCCGCAAGCCGGTTTCCTCGCCTGCTTAAGCCCCCCTTACCTTTCAAGTCACAGTCACCGCCGCACGTTCAAACCCAGCAGCCTGCATCAATTCTATGGTCTTGAAGCCCGCCAGGCCAGCGAGCCAGCCTTCGGGAATGACTTGTAAACGAGTGTTATAGTGTGTGGCGATCTCATTGAAGTACCCGCGTGCTAGAGCGATGCGCTCCTCGGTGGCCACCAGTTTGTTTTGAAGTTTCAGGAAAGATTCCTGTGAGCGGAGTTCCGGATAAGCTTCGGAAATCGCCATCACGGTCTTCGCGCAAGCCTGATAATCTGGTCCCTGCGCTCCAGGAGGGGTGGCTTCGATCTGACTTCGCAGGAGACTCAGATGCTCCTGCAGAACCCTCTCATAGTCACGCATACCCTTCACGATTGAAACCAGGTTGGGGATGAGGTCGGTACGCCGCTTGGTCTGGACTTCGATCAATGACCAGGCTTGACGGACTCTCTGACGGAGATTAGTCAGGCTGTTGTAGACCATCCAACACCACCCCACGAGGTAGGCCAGACAATACCAGGTTCCAGAGGCGAGGTACTGGCGGTAGCCGATACCCAGAGAACCATGAGTGGCATAATCACGTATCCCTAAGCCCGCCAATATGAGGAGGAGTCCAAGAATTCCAAAGGCCCAGGTCCGAACCTTAAGCCCTGATGAGACCTTTTCCTCCGTACGAGTGGAGATGAGGAAGAGTGGGGCATCTGGATCAGAGGCTAACTCGGGTGCGACCACATCCTCACGCTCGCGCGCCTGGCCAATGATATAGAGAGAGCAGCCCACCTTCAGCGCTGTTTCCCAGAAACGCCGGCGGTGATCCGAATTCGCAATCGCCGCGGAAGGTCCCTTTTCATAGTAAAGTGGGTCGTACGAGGTACACTCCTCGTAAAAAACGGTTTCTGGTTCGATCTCCGCTCCCTCGGGCCGGATGAGGATCGCTCCTTCATCATCACGCAGATAAAAGGGAATCCGTTCGGTACCTCCCCCCACAGTGGTCCAGCCACTCTCATGCCGTATTCTGGTGGTGGTTTTACCATGCGCATCGGTTGTGGTTTCCACCACGGTACGTGACCAGTGTTCCTCAACAGACCATCGGTAGTGCACACAGGCAACACCCGCGAGGTAGCTTGAAAGAGGAGAAACGCACTCAGCGTTCCCTTTGAGTTCGACCAGACCGATATAGACACCCGTAGTCTTGGAGGTGGGGATGTTCTCGATAATCCGCCTCTTCTTGCCTGCTTTTATGGACCCAAGCAGGGCAAGAAATCCCAAAAGGAAGCCGATAAGGGGAACAGCTATCTGCAACCATGGATCGTTCAAAGAAGCTCTCCCCCTGTGAATAACATTCCTCCTCGACCACATCGGCCAGTCATCCCTGGCTTGGCCCTCCATTCTGTCTTCTCCCGATAAGAAAAGACCATGGACGCCGATTGTTCCGCGGTGGTTTCGATTCAATCCCGAACTTGTATAAGTCCATATACTGCTCATTGATCACGGACCAATCATAGCCCTGCGCTTTGATGGACGCAGCCTTGCCCATCAGAAGCCGCGTCTCCATGTCTCCATGTAAGTTCAGGATGGCGGTTGCGAGATCGTCACTTGAGGTTGGATCAACAAGCAGTCCCTGAACCCCTTCATCGATAATATCCACAATCCCTCCAACCCGGTGGGCAACTACGGGAATCCCCGAGGCCAGTGCCTCCAGGACAACAATGCCAAAGGGCTCAAAGCGGGATGGGCACACAAAGAACTCCGCGCCCTTCATGAAGGCAATCTTTCGTGAGCCCTGTACCAACCCAAGAAACTGGATGCGTTCCTGAAGGCCAAGACTGTGCACCAGTTGTTCGTAGTCACGCCGGTTTACTCCCTCTCCCGCAAACAGGAGCCTCAGGTCCTGTGTCTCCTTGGCCACTTTTTCAAACACACGGATGAGATAATCAAATCCTTTCTGAGGGACCATCCGCCCCATCGCAAGTATGTAAGGAAATCCCAGTTGGAAACCCTCGACCTTCTCATAATCATGTAAGTTAACTCCATTGGGGATCACACGCACCTTCTCATCGGGGATACCTCCGATACTCAAAATCTCCGTCTGGATATGCTGGCTGATCGCGCTGATGCCGGCGGCGCTTCGCAACCCCTTGGCAAGCCGCCTCTCCAGTGTGGGATTTCTTCGGATCTGCTCCTCACGCATGATATCAGTGGGGCCATGAGGAGTGACAATGACTGGAACCCCGGTCATGGCTGAGAAGGTGCTCGAGACGTATCCATGCGGGTAAGCGGAGTGGCAATGGAGAATGTCAAAGGGATGACGCAGGTGTTCCCAAAGGAGACGGACCAGGACTTGCCGGGTTAGAAATCTTTTGGAGGAGGGACGGGAGTAATGAACGACCTTGTAAGGAACCGGTAAGCGGTTATCAATTCCTCTGATCTTGGGGGTAATCACAATCACACTGTGACCGAGCTCATGCTGGCACCGCGCCAGATTAGAGACAACGATTTCAACCCCGCCGACACGAGGGAAGAATGTGGAGGTAAAATGACAGATCCGCACATTGCAATAGTAACCAGAACCAGACTGGGACTAAAGGCGAGGAATGGTTTCCATGTTTAATGGTGTGTTGTTCGATTTGGATGGCACCCTTCTCGAGCCAGTTATCGATTTCAAGGCTCTGCGTGCAAGGCTGGGGATTCCACAAGGTGATTCGATCCTTGATTGGGTTCTCTCACAGCCGCCAGGAAAACGCGAGGTCATGGATCAGACCTTAGTGGAGGTGGAGATGGAGGCCGCACGGCACGCCAAATTGATGCCCGGCGCGGAAGAGACTCTGGCTTGGTTATTCAAAACAGGGGTTCATGTGGGTGTCTTAACACGCAACTGCTGGAAAGCCTGGGAACTGGCCCGCGACCGTTGTGGATTAAATCGAATGACGGATGTCTTTACCCGGGAAGCTGGACCCGCCAAACCCCATCCAGCCTGCCTCATCCCTGTTACCGTGCGATGGGGAGGAATCCCAGCTAGCCAGATCATCCATGTGGGAGACTATCTCTACGATCTCCAATTAGCGGCTGAAACTGGGATGTACTCGGTGTTGTTGCACTCCTCTGGTGTGAATCCATTCCCAGTTCATTGCCACCAAGTGGTGGCGGACCACGAAGGACTGCTAAGTCACCTGAGGGGTCTACTCACCACGGATGGAAATCACCAGGTATAAGTGCGTCCAACCGCCGTGATGACAGGTTTGAGCGCCTCCATAAGCCGGGCGAACTTATCTGGCCTGAGTGATTGGGCGCCATCCGACCAGGCATTCTGTGGGTCGTGATGGACCTCAATCATCAGTCCATCCGCTCCTGTCGCGACAGCTCCCAGACTGACTGCCTGGACATAATGGTAATCACCCGTGCCATGGGATGGGTCAACGATGACGGGAAGGTGCGAGTAGCGTTTGACCACCGCTACCGCCGAGAGGTCGAGGAGATTGCGTGTCTCGGTCCCAAATGAACGGATCCCGCGCTCGCACAGGATAACATTGGGATTGCCCTCACGCAGGATGTACTCCGCCGCCTGGAGCCACTCAGTGATCGTGGCCGAGATTCCCCTTTTCAGTAAAACTGGCTTGCCAACTCTACCCACCTCCGTGAGAAGCTGGAAATTCTGCATGTTACGTGCGCCGATCTGAAGAACATCGGCGTACTTGGCGACAATCTCGCAGTTGCGTGGATCCATCACCTCGGTCACGATGGGGAGGCCGGTCACATCCTTGGCGGCCTGAAGCATCTTCAGTCCTTCTTCACGGTGCCCTTGGAAACTGTATGGCGAGCTGCGTGGTTTATAGGCGCCACCGCGAAGCATCTGGGCGCCGGCCTTGGCGACCGCCTTGGCGCTAGCGGTAATGGACTCGAGGGTTTCCACCGAGCAGGGACCCGCGATCACACAGATCGTGTCTCCTCCCACCGTGATGTCCCCCACATGAACCTGGCTGGAGGCCTCTTTAAGCTCCCTGCTCGCGAGTTTGAAAGGCTTGAGGATCGGAACCACGCTCTCGACCCCCGCCATCCCCTCGATCTGCTGAAGGGCAGGCTTATCACGTTCATCCCCGATTGCACCGATAACTGTTCTTTCCACACCGACAATGGGATGTGCGATAAAGCCCAGTTCCTCGATCCTCGCGATGACCGCCTGGATCTGCTCCTGGAGGGCGCCATGGTTCATAACAACAATCATGGTTGTGAGCTCCCG